>JAUSTR010000010.1 GCA_030812955.1 Bacillus alveayuensis | reverse complement strand
AAATCCGGAACAATCCGCAAAAATTTTGCACATTATTTCCGAATCCGCCTGAAATAATTTGAAAAAGGGATTCTGAAATAATGTGCTAATTTACAATGAGGGATTGAAACGCTAGTTTTATAAGTGCTTTCGGAACGGTTTCGAGGATTTTTATCTTAACTATGAGGGATTGAAACTATACGAAAAATTGAGAGAAGTGATGGAGGGATCGGATTTTTATCTTAACTATGAGGGATTGAAACTGTTTGTGGCACAAAAAATTGAAAACGAGGAGGATTATTTTTATCTTAACTATGAGGGATTGAAACCAGATTTATTGCCTTTTGCTGCTTGAAATGCACCATAATTTTTATCTTAACTATGAGGGATTGAAACTTTAATTCATCTTCATTACCATAAACAAACAAATTTATTTTTATCTTAACTATGAGGGATTGAAACCCGTAAGTGAAGGAAAAAACGTTTGGGATGAATACGATTTTTATCTTAACTATGAGGGATTGAAACTCTTTGTTTATATTTCCGAATTTCTGTTTGTGTCTGTTTTTATCTTAACTATGAGGGATTGAAACACTGGTAAAATTAGTGAAAGCAAATGGGGTGTAACTGCTAGAAACGCTCGACTGAATTGAGACCAGTCGCACCACAAATAATGAGATCTGCATTTACTAGAGGGGCAACATGTTTGGCAACTTTCGCCTTTAGTGAGCCATGCGCCAGATGGGTTTCCACTTTTGTTAAACCAGCTTCCTTTGCTTCTTTTTCATAGCTTTCAAGCAGTCTTTTCCACGAACTTCAACTTCATCAATAATACCAGGAGCATAAGCAGAAACAGCTCCAAAACGGTCATCTAAAATGTGAGTAATAAATAAGTTCGCATCATTTCGCTTTGTAATGGCAATGGCTTTTTTAAATGCTAAATCCGCTTGTTCTGACCCATCAACGGAAACTAAAATGTTTTTGTACTTTAGGCTCATTTTCATGTATGAGTAAAATGTTTGTGGGAGGAAGTTAAGTCCTCTTTCAATTGGTTCAAGGGGGAGGAGCAAAATAGAGGCAAAAAGGACTCTCTTCCTGTAAGGTGATAAGTGTGACCATATCACACAGGAGGTCAGAGAGTCCTATGCAACAGTTTATCACAGGTGGGAAACATGAAGAGTTAGAAATGGAATTGTTTTCGATGTTGCAAAAAACTTATGGAGGAATGTTTCAACAGATATTGGAATGGCTCGATGAAGAGATAGCCAAGCAACGAGATAAAAAACGCTATTACCTAAAAGATAAACGAACAGTACGCCTTCAGACGTTATTTGGGGAGGTGGAGGTTCGGCGCAATGACTATTTGGATCGTGAAAAAGGCGATGAAGCACGTAGGAACAAAGGTAACTGAGTTGGTGCGAGGGAATATCCGTTATTTCGATCATTCGTCAGGAATGCCTATTTATCAAGCGTTAAAAGTATTGAAAGGGTTTTAAAAAAGCGAATAAGGCACAGGCAAGCAGGATGAGAAGGTTGGAAAACGCTTACATAAATTAAGTTATTTAAACCAAATATATCCAACGAATGAAAACATCAAAAAAATCTCCCACAAAGTCTTGATTCAATCTTTTCATACAAATTGATTGACAGGCTAATAGTTAAATGATTAAATAGTTTAATAGTTGAACTATTTAAAATTGGGGGCAGACAATGGATCGAAAAAAAATAGATGAATTGATCGAACGGTATATTAAAGTTTCGTTCATTGTAACGAAAAGAGCGGAAGAACTTGTAAAATGTGAAATTGATCCAGATATCACAAACGAACAACACTATCTTTTGCGCTATATCCATCAAAAGGAAAGGTGCACTTCAACAGAACTAGCTAATGTTTTTCGAGTGAACAAAAGCGCGATCACAGCGATGATAAATCGGCTTGTAGAGAAAGGATTTGTTCAGCGAATTCGCGATGAAAAAGACAGGAGGGTCATTTATTTGGCTTTGACTGAAAAAGGGAGCAATTTGTTTATAAGCACAGAAGAGAGAATTCATAAAGTTGTAGGATCGTTCATAACAAAATTTTCGGAGGACGAGATCGAATCGTTTATTCAAACCTATGAAAAATTGGCAAACATATTGCTTGAACTGGAGGTTGAGTCATGAGGGCAATCCTGAAAGGAAAATGGTTTGTACTCATTTTATGGCTTGTCGCTGTAATTGGCTTGCTCTTTATATCGCCAAACATGGAGGAGCTTGTGCGCGAAAAAGGGCAAATTACGGTTCCGGAAGGTTATTCCTCTTCGATTGCGAATGACATTTTAAAAGAAATTCAGAGCAAAGAGCATTCAGGAGATCTAATATCAGTCGCCCTTGTGCTGCATAATGAGGACGGGTTGACAAAGGAAGATTGGAAAGAAGCGGAACAAGCTGTAAAACAGCTTGAACAAAACAGCGAGAATTTACGGATCACAGAAATTGTTTCGCCTTTTCATCAAGAGGAGTTAAAGGATCAGCTTGTTTCAAAAGATAAAACCACCATCTTGACGTCAATACAAATGGAAAGAGACGGAAGAACGGCAAAAGAAATGACATCCGCTCTTTATAAAGTGATCGATAATATTTCATTGGAGCATTATTATACCGGCAGCTGGATCATCGATGAAGACGTAATTGTCAGCTCGCAGGAAGGATTGAAAAAAACAGAAGGCATAACAGTCGTGTTTATTTTGATCGTCTTGCTGATCGTTTTCCGCTCGTTTGTAGCGCCATTTGTGCCGATCTTGACAGTCGGCATTACATATTTGGCATCACAGTCAATTGTCGCCTTTTTAGTTGAAATGGTGAATTTTCCATTGTCTACTTTTACGCAAACATTTTTGGTCGCCATCTTGTTCGGGATCGGTACAGACTATTGCATTTTACTGTTAAGCCGTTTTAAAGAGGAACTTGGCAAACAAGAAAGCAGAAGTGAAGCTATTATAACAACCTATCGCACGGCAGGGAAAACAGTGTTTTTCAGCGGTTTAGCCGTTATGATAGGCTTTGCGGCGATCGGATTGTCATCATTTAAGCTTTATCAATCGGCTGCGGCAGTCGCTGTCGGAGTCGCCATCCTGCTGGTAGCACTTATGACGCTTGTTCCGTTTTTCATGGCTGTGCTTGGCCCGGTGTTGTTTTGGCCAGTTAAAGGAAATCTGGAACATAAACAGAGCAAGCTATGGGACTTTACAGGACGTTTTTCGTTTACCAGACCGCTTGTTTCTTTAATCATCGTAGGAATCATTACCCTTCCAGTGCTACTTTCCTATGACGGCAAGCTGTCGTTTAATTCCCTTCAAGAAATCGGGGATGATTACGACTCTGTCAAGGCTTTTAATATTATTTCGAAAAGCTTCAACCCAGGAGAAGCAATGCCGACAAAAATTGTGATCAAAAATGATGACAACATGAATAGGACGGAATATTTTGCTTTAATTGAAAAAATAAGCAGAAGCATCGAAAAAGTTGAAGGTGTCGAGACGGTCCGCTCAGTAACAAGACCGACAGGCGAACAGATCGACCAATTATTTGTGACTGAACAGGCGAAAACGCTGAAAGACGGAATTAGTCAGGGAAATGAAGGGCTTGAACAAATCAGTTCTGGTTTGAATGAAGCGAGCAAAGAGCTTTCTGCATCATCTCCGAAATTAAAACAAGCAACAGACGGTATTAAAACGCTCGTTTCCGGAACAAATGAATTAAAAGCTGGCGTCGGTGATCTTGAAAAAGGGCTTTCGCAAGTTAAACAGGGGGTCGAGAGCGGATCGATGGGTGCCGGTGACATAAAGAAAGGGCTTGAGACCGTTCAAAACAATGCGAAAAAGCTGCAATCCGGCGCAGAACAGCTTTTGAAAGGATATGAAACAGCTGGAAGCAGTCTACATTCATTGTTGAAACAATATCAACAAATGGAATCACATCTCGGTCAATTGTCAACACATTTATCCGGTATGAGTGAATCTTTAAATCGGATCGAACAACGACATCAGCAGCTTCAGCAGGATGCTGAGTATCAACAGGTGAAAATGGCAGCTTCCCAGCTTAGTGAACAAGCAAAACAAATAAGAAGCGGATTTCAGCAAATTAACGGAGCGCTACAGCGAGTGACAAGTGGAATAGAGCAGGCGAACCGTTCATATTCTGAATTACTTTCAGGTCAAAAAGCGCTCGTTAATGGAATGGGAGAGCTCATCAACGGGCTAGATCAGCTGCAAAAAGGGTTGGATAAGGCAGCGGTTGGACAGCAAACCATCATTTCAAAATTGCCGGAGCTGTCTATCGGCTTAAGCCAAGTCAACAATGGACAGGAGGAATTGCTGCAAGGTTTTTCTCAGCTGGATGGACAAATGAATGAGCTGATTTCAGGTCTTGACAAAAGTGTGGATGGCCTAAATCAAGTAGCCGAAGGTCTCGGTTATGCCGAAAATTACTTATCTGGTCTTTCTTCTTCAAATCAGGAAATGGTAGGCTGGTACATGCCGAAGGAATTGCTTGAAAGCAAAGAATTTGCGGCTGCGAAAGAAGTTTACTTATCGAATGACGGTAAAGTGGCAACCATTGATGTTGTTTTCAAGAAAAATCCATATTCAACTTCAGCGATGTATCAGCTTACTGAGGTCAAACAAGCGGTGGAGTTTGCCGTAAAAGACACGAAGCTTGAAAATGCGAAAATTGCCTATGACGGGGTTACTAGCATTTACTCCGACTTGAACAAGATTTCAGAAAACGACTACTCCCGCACAGTTGTATTGATGCTGATAGGTATTGCACTTATATTAATTGCATTGCTGCGCTCGTTTGTCATGCCGATTTATTTAATTTTATCGCTTATTCTAACGTATTACACATCAATGGCGGTGTCAGAAGTCATTTTCGTTCGCCTTCTTGGATACGACGGTTTGAACTGGGCAGTTCCATTTTTCTCATTTGTCATTTTAATTGCGCTTGGCATAGATTACAGCATCTTCCTTATGAACCGCTTCAACGAATACAGAGATTTGCCTGTCACAGAAGCGATGCTTTCAGCTATGCGTCATATGGGAACGGTCATTATTTCCGCCGCGGTCATTTTAGGCGGAACATTTGCGGCGATGCTTCCGTCCGGTGTTCTGTCACTAATTGAAATTGCCACAATTGTTTTAACGGGATTATTTTTATATGCTCTTGTTGTACTGCCACTATTTGTACCAGTGATGGTCAAAATGTTTGGTAAAGCGAACTGGTGGCCGTTTATGAAAGAGGAATAAGCGAAAAGGGGCTGTCCAAAAAGTGGTTTTTCAGTTTGAGCATTAAAAAATTAAAACCCAAGAATGCTATTATATCAACATTCTCGGGTTTTTAATTTGCAAACATAAACACTAAAATGGATTTTTTAGACAGCCCCTTATTTTCATTTGTGCTATGAGAGACTTATGCTATCAATGAAATGATGATCTCTGTTAATTGTGATGCTGCAAATATTCCCAATATCCTCTCTCTGAAACGATTTTATTCATTAATCCAAATTGTATATTTTATTCATTTCCCAGAATCATGTAAAATAGAATAGATGGTTTATTGGTAGAAGGAGGTGCTCTAGTGCCAACAATAAAAGATATCGCAGAAATGGCCAATGTTTCTCGGACAACCGTTTCCAGGGTTTTAAATAATTCTGGATATGTAAGTGATGAAGTGAGGAAGCGAATTTTAAAAATTATAGAGGAAACAGGCTATGTTCCTAGTGAGCATGCCAAGTCTTTACGTACGAAAAAAACAAAAGCCATTGGAGTTATTTTACCGAAAATTAGTACGGAAACATCGAGCAGGTTAGTAAGTGGAATTGATGAAGTGCTAGCAGAGAAAGGGTATCAAATTCTGCTCGCCAATACGAATTTAAATAAAGAAAAGGAAATTGAATTTATAAACCTTTTAAAGAGCCGACAAGTAGACGGGATCATTTTAACAGCAACGAATATAAATGACGAGCTTATCAACGAAATTAAACGGGTAAGCATGCCATTCGTTGTGATTGGACAAGAGATTCCTGGTGTTTCGAATGTATTATATGATGATTATCACGCAGCGAGAGCGATCATTTCGCTGTTTATTGAAAAAGGGCATCAAAAAATCGCCTTCATCGGTGTAGATGAATCAGACCGTGCAGTTGGGTATTGGCGCAAAAAAGGGTACTTAGATGTTATGAAAGAACACGGCTATTCAGTCGAGCCGGAATGGGTTCAGAAAGGCATCTTTGATATTCAGTCTGGATATGATGCGATGAAGAGAATCATGGAACAGTCTAAAATCCGCCCTACTGCTACTTTTGCGGTAACAGACCGATTGGCGATAGGGGCGATGCAATATTTAAAAGAAAAAGGGTATGCGATCCCAGCAGATATGGCACTTGCGGGTATCGGCGCATCCGAAATATCCCATTATGTTTCGCCATCGTTAACAACGGTCGATTATCTAAATGAAGAAGCAGGAAAGGCAGCGGCGAAGCTTATTTTAGACAAAATTTTAAAAAATGATTCATCCATAAAAAAAATCACATTAAATTATAGACTTTTAATCCGGGATAGTGTATGATTTATGTAACCGATTCCATATAGTTTTTTTCTGTATGTGGAATCGGTTACTCAACACTTTTTTATTTCGATGATGTGTAATCGGTTACACACAAAAAATGGATAAAAAGGAGCGAGAAAAATGTCAGAAAATCGGCAAATTGCTCAAGAAATCATTGAAGCCGTCGGGGGGAAGGACAACATAGTATCCGCTGCCCATTGTGCGACAAGATTGCGTTTAATGGTAAAAGACAAAGAAAAAATCGATCAAGTAAAAGTTGAAAACATTGAAAAAGTAAAGGGTGCATTCTTTAACTCGGGACAATTTCAAATTATTTTAGGAACAGGAACTGTCAATCGAATTTATGAGGAAGTGCAAAAATTAGGAGTAACAGGAATGACAAAAGGCGATCAAGCGAAAGAAGCGGCGAAAAGTGGAAATGCATTTCAGCGTGCAGTTCGTTCTTTTGGAGATGTGTTCGTTCCAATTATTCCAGTTCTCGTAGCAACTGGTTTATTTATGGGATTGCGTGGACTTGTCATGCAGGAGCAAATTTTAGCTTTATTTGGTTTAACACCTGATGATATTTCTCAAAACTTCATTTTATTTACGCAAGTGTTGACAGATACGGCCTTCATTTTCTTACCTGCTCTTATTGCCTGGTCAACATTTAGAGTATTTGGCGGAACACCAATCATCGGTTTAGTACTTGGTTTAATGCTAGTTAGTCCATCATTGCCAAATGCGTGGGCTGTTGCTGGAGGCGATGCAGAACCAATTAAATTTTTAGGCTTTATTCCTGTATTAGGTTATCAAGGTTCTGTTATTCCTGCCTTTATCGCTGGGATTGTAGGAGCAAAGCTAGAACAGGCAATTCGTAAGCGTGTACCAGAAGTGCTAGATTTAATTTTAACACCGTTTTTAACTTTATTAGTGATGATTACGTTGGCCTTATTCGTAATTGGTCCTGTATTCCATTCTGTTGAAGAAGTAATTTTAGCAGGTACAACAGCAGTGTTAGAATTGCCATTTGGCTTAAGTGGATTATTAATTGGATTCGTTCATCAAATTATCGTTGTTACTGGTGTTCATCACATTTTCAACTTACTTGAAATTCAACTGCTCGAGAAATTTGGCAACAACCCGTTCAATGCCATTATTACGTGTTCCATCGCAGCTCAAGGCGGTGCGGCATTAGCCGTCGGATTAAAAACAAAATCGAAAAAGCTAAAAGCATTAGCGTTGCCATCATCTTTATCAGCCTTTTTAGGTATTACAGAACCGGCTATTTTCGGAGTGAATTTAAGATTTGTCAAACCATTTATTATGGGATTAATTGGTGGTGCAACAGGTGCATTTTTGGCGTCCCTTTTCGGACTTAAAGCTACAGGTATGGCTATTACAGTGATTCCAGGTACATTACTTTACTTAAACGGTCAAATTTTACTGTATCTTTTCGTTAACCTCGTTTCCATCGGTGTTGCTTTTGCCTTAACATGGTTATTTGGATATACTGAAAAAATGAACGAACAAACGGAAAAGGGAAGCAATGTTGCATAATTAAGGCAAGTCACTGAGGCAAGTCTTTTGTACTTGCCTTCCTTTATTACATATGATACTAAAATGCTAGATTGGCAAAATGGACAGAAATATTGAAAAAAGGAGTTAAGTGAGCATGAAAAAAGGGATTATTAGCTTAGGCGAAGCACTTATTGATTTTATCCCATTAGATGAAACGAACTTAGTATATCAAAAAAGTCCTGGTGGAGCACCAGCAAACGTTGCGGTTGGGCTTGCTAGACTTGGGGCTAAATCGACCTTTCTCGGTAAAGTTGGCGACGATGTGTTAGGCAGATTTTTAAAAGAGACATTACAAAACTATGGGGTCAACGTTTCCTACATGTTGTTGACGAAGGAAGTTCGCACAGGAGCTGTTTTTGTCACACTTTCTGCGAACGGGGAACGGAGCTTCGACTTTTACATTGATCCAAGTGCAGACCGTTTTTTAGAAGAAGATGAGGTCAAAGAAGAATTGTTTACAGAGCATAAAATTCTTCATTTTGGATCGATTTCACTCATTAGTGAGCCTTCAAAGAGTGCGACGAAAAAAGCAGTAAGACTAGCCAAGCAAAACGATATGATCGTATCGTACGACCCGAATCTCCGTTTAAGCTTATGGAAAAATGAAGAAGAGGCACGAAATACCATTGTTTCGATGCTGAAAGAGGTAGATGTGTTAAAAATTTCTGATGAGGAACTGGAGTTTTTAACGAAAACAACGAATTTGGAGGAAGGAGTAGCCAGCTTACAGGAGTACGATATTCCGCTGATCATCGTTACACTTGGTGCAGAAGGTAGTATTCTCTTTACAAAAAGCGAGGCAGTTCAAGTACCAGCAATCAAAGTAAAGGCCGTCGATACGACAGGTGCAGGAGATGCGTATGTATCCGGTATTTTGTATTGTTTAGATCAATACGAAGGGGATATCCGTTCTATTTCAGTAGAACGGCTTGAATATATGGCACGCTTTGCGAGTGTTTCAGGTGGATTAGCGGCTTCTGTCAAAGGAGCGATGTCAGCATTACCTAGTTTCAAACAAGTGGAGGAAAAATTAGCGGAAAATTAATCAGCAAGGAGTTTCAACATGAAAACTGTGTATTCTAAACGAGAAAAAGAGCTGTTCCATCAAGCGTATCAAGAAGTTGACAAACATAAATACACCGTATCTCAAGACCCTTTTCGCTTACATTACCATATTATGCCTCCTGTCGGCTTGTTGAATGATCCGAATGGTTTCATTCATTTTAAAGGGGTTTACCATCTTTTTTATCAATGGAATCCATTCGCAACCGAGCATGGCTCCAAGTTTTGGGGACATTTTAGTTCAACAGATTTAGTGAATTGGGTCGAAGAGCCGATCGCCTTAGCTCCGAGTGAATGGTACGAAAAAAATGGCTGTTATTCTGGAAGTGCTGTCGAACATGAAGGAAAACTCATTCTTTTTTACACTGGGAATGTAAAAAATAAGGAAGGAAACCGCGAAACGTATCAATGTATAGCCATATCGGAAGATGGTCTTCATTTTCAAAAAAAGGGACCTGTTATTCATCTTCCGAAAGGGTACACGGCACATTTTCGTGACCCGAAAGTGTGGAAAAAGAAAGATACATGGTACGCTGTTATTGGTGCCCAAAGCGAGCGAGGGGAAGGAAGAGCTGTCCTTTATTCATCGAAGGATTTATTTACATGGAATCTCTTAGGACCTATTGCTGGAAGCAACTTAAATGGCCTTGGAAATTTCGGATTTATGTGGGAATGCCCGGATTTGTTTGAACTCAATGGCCATGATGTACTTATTGTTTCTCCACAAGGATTAAATCCTAAAGGATATTTTTACCATAATCTTTATCAAGCAGGTTATTTTGTCGGCCAAATGGATTATGAAAAGGCAGCATATAAACATGGAGAGTTTGTAGAATTAGACCGTGGCTTTGACTTTTATGCACCGCAAACAACATTAGATGAAAAAGGAAGAAGAATTTTATTTGGATGGATGGGTGTTCCAGAGGAAAATGAGTCTTATCATCCAACCATTCATTATCATTGGATTCATTGTATGACCATTCCACGTAAGCTTGAATTAAAAAACGGGAAGATTTACCAACATCCTGTTGAGGAATTACAAGTACTTCGAGACAAACAAGTGGCGTATCCGAATGTTCACCTGAATGGAAACACAATAGAGCTAGAGCAAGTAAAAGGGAAAGCAGTTGAAATGATGATCGATTCTATCACTAGCCATACAGCGTCCATTGAGATTTCTTTTAGAGGAACGGCACGATTTATTTATAACCCAATTGAAAAACTAGCAACCTTTGAAAGACAAAGTTTAAAAGAAAACAAAATGGAAAAAAGACACTGTCCTTTACATTCTCTTCATAAAATACACATTTTCTTGGATGCTTCCTCCTTGGAAATTTTCCTTAATGATGGGGAAGAGGTATTTTCCTCAAGAATATTTGGCAATCCTTCTGATGAAACGATTATGTTCTCTTCAAATGGAGATACAGGCTTTCATTTGAAAAAGTGGAATTTAAAGAAGATCTTTTAAGAGGCAAGTTCATAGGACTGCCTTTCCGGTTATATAGGAGAATATTTGTGGAATTTAAAATAGTTTCATCGATGTAGTCGTAAAGCATGCATTTGGTGTAGGTCCGGCTATGGCAGTCTTTTCGCTTAAAAACTCGGCTTTTGCCGGGTTTTTCTTTAATATTAAGAAAATTATTGACAATACCGTGAACATTTATTATGATGAAAACAAACAGATATGAATACGTATTCAAATCATAAGGAGCTTTTCATATGGTCTCATCAAAAGATGTGGCAAAACTTGCAGGAGTTTCTCAATCAACTGTATCTAGAGTGCTAAACGATCCTTCAAAAGTGAGTAAAGAAGCTTATGAAAAAGTAATGAAGGCTGTCAAAGAGCTGAATTATCGCCCAAATTCCATCGCCCGTTCCTTAGTAAAAAATAAAACTAAGTCGATCGCGCTTATTTCCGGACCACTCCATAATCCTTTTTTCGTTGAAACAACGGATGCGATCGTTAATTATGCAAAGGATCAAGGCTATCATGTAACCGTTTATTTTGAAAAATACGGCGATAATATGGCGGTATATGAAAAAGTGTTTAACCAAAATGTAGATGGAATTATTTTATCATCTATTTTATACGAAGACCCAATCTATGAGGAATTAGAAAAATTAAATATTCCATTTGTTATGTTTAACCGCAAGCATAAAAAAGGCGGGAATTTTGTAGAAATTAATAATTTTCAAGCTGGAAAATTTGCCGCCAAGCATTTAGTTGAGCTCGGTCACCAACATATCGCTTGGATTGGCGGATCGCTTAAAACGTCTACATTTTATGGAAGATACAAAGGTTTTATCGATCAATTAACGGAGATGGAAATAGCCATACAAGATTCTTATGTTCATATTACAGATACTAGTAAAGAAGCAGTAAAGGCAGCAACAGAATCCGTTCTTGCTTGTAAAAACAGACCAACCGCTATTTTTGCTGCAACAGATTCCATCGCCTTGTTCATAATGGACTATTTGCTTCAAAAAGGATATTCCATACCAGAAGATATTAGTTTAATCGGTATGGATAATGTAGGCTGGAGCAGTCATCAAGCATTCCAGCTTACAACGGTAGGAGCAAGAAATCAGCAAAACTTAGGAAGGATCGCCATTGAGCATTTAATCAAAATCATTCAACATTCTGATATACAAAACGAACCATTCCAGGTTACAGTTGAACCAGAATTGTTTATTCGTCGTACAACAAAAGCTATTTAAATTTGTTGTACCCTCTTTTTTCATTTGATTTTGAATACGTATTCAGATAATAAGAAAGGAGATTTTTATGAAATACTGCTTATTTATTGATGGTGAAGAAAGAATTCCGTTGAATACGTATGTAGTCAATCATCCTTATACAGGCGAGGCAATTGGCGAAGTGGCCGATTCAACCGAGGAAGAAATGTCTGCAGCCATCGAAGCAGCATCTAAAGCTTTCTCTGTTATGAAAACGCTATCTTCCAGGGAACGCGCCAACATTTTATATAGAGCTGCCGAAATATTAGAAGAGGAAAAAGAAGAAGCTGCGTCGATTATCACAAAAGAAGCGAGCAAGCCAATCGCTGCCTCTCGCATGGAGGTTGAACGCTCCATTCAAACGTTACAATTTGCAGCTGAGGAAGCAAAACGAATAGGTGGAGAGTATATTCCTTTAGATGCTGCAAAAGGCGGGGAAGGTAGAGATGCTTATACGATTTATAAACCAATAGGGGTCATCGGGGCTATTACTCCCTTTAATTTTCCGCTAAATTTAACGGTGCATAAAGTTGGACCTGCCATTGCAGCAGGCAATACAATTGTTGTGAAACCAGCCGAACAAACACCATTTAGCAGCTTAAAGCTGGCGGAAATATTAACACGAGCTGGACTCCCGAAAGGGGCCATAAATGTTGTTCCAGGAGATGGACCAAAGCTTGGGAAGGTGTTGATCGATGATGATCGAATTAAAAAAATCTCCTTTACGGGCAGCCCAATTGTCGGAAAATTAATAAAAAATCAAGCAGGATTAAAGAAAGTCACATTAGAGCTCGGAAGCAACTCAGCTCTTTATATTGATAAAAGCGTGAAAGATCATTTAAAGAAAATTGTGCCAAAAGCAGTCATTGGGGCTTTTTCCTATAATGGCCAAGTTTGTATTAGCACGCAAAGAATTTATGTTCATAAACAAATCGCTCAAAAATTTATCGATCTATTTGTGAAAGAAACCGAAAAAATTGTATTTGGAGATCCGTTTGATGAGAAAACGGTTGTCACAAGTTTAATTAATAAAAAATCACAACAACGGATTATGGAATGGATTGAGGAAGCTATCAATCGTGGTAGTAAAGTACTGACAGGTGGTGTCATGAAAGGAAATGGCATCGCTCCGACTGTTCTTCAAAATGTACCAGAAGATTGCAACGTTTCATGTCAAGAGGTTTTCGGACCAGTCGTCATCATAGATGAAGTAGAAAATGATTTAGAAGCATTAAAGAAAATGAACAATAGTGAATTTGGATTAAACGCTGGTGTTTATACAAATGATTTAACACAAGCTATGGAAATGGCGCATCAATTAGAGGTTGGCCAAGTGTTGATCAATGACGTTCCAACTACCCGTTTTGACCATATGCCTTATGGAGGGGTCAAATCGTCAGGATACGGATATGAAGGGGTGAAATATGCTATTAAGGAAATGATGCAAATGAAAATGATTAGCCTAAACTATCATATTTAGGTGTGTGAACGCAATGAGAGGGTTAAATATGAATGAAATCAAATCGATTAATGGAGAAATTTTGAAAATATATTATCCTTTTTTATTTTCAGAATGGACAGTTGAGTATAAAAGATTAGTCGGTCATCGAAAGGTAGACAGGCGCTTTCTACTGACAAATCTCGTAAAAGGAGAAACGTATTTTACTGATCATAGGTTTGATGGAGATGATCTCAATATTGATCACCACTGGGTTCTCCCGCAAGAGTTGGAGGTGGACAAAGCGCTAGAAGAAGGGAAAGAATTTTTAAGAAGATATTATATACACACTGTTCGCTCATGGAAGGTTCCGAAAATTCAATATATTCAATCATATCCTATATTCCTTTCGTATACCATCTTTAAAAAGAATGTCAAAAATAAACAAAAACTATTTATATATGAAGTATTATCAAAAAGCTCTGATGAATTAAAAAAATATGGAGAAATCAAAAACTTTCTTCAAACAAGGGGGATTTATTAAATGACTTTTTTATATGTCATTGCAGGTGTAATGTTGTCCACTTGGGCAGTTATGGCTTACATTTTGTTTGGTACAAAGTTTTTAAATGATGAAAAATAATTTATTGATGGGGGATGGTCAAAATGAGTAATGCAGTTGTTTTCTATTCGTGGATATTCATTGTTGTTTTTATTTTCCTTATGTTATATCTAGGATGGGTAGGAATGAAAAAAACGAAGTCTTCTGATGACTTTGCTACCGCTCGGTCAAGTTATGGTCCTTTAACCATTGCACTTGTCATTAGCGCAGGTATATCGAGTGGTTCTACGTTTATGGGAATGCCTGGACTTGCTTATAGTATTGGTACACCTAGCTTATGGTATCCACTTTTATATCCTGTTGCAACAGTATTTGGAATGCTATTTGTAGCAAAGGCTATTAAACAATACGGAGACAAATTTGGTACGCGGACGATTCCAGAATTTATAGGTGATCGCTACAATAGTGAATTTTTACGGATTGTTTTAACAATCATTTCCGTTCTATTAATCTTCTATGTTGTTTCCCAATTTGTCGCTGCTGCAACAATGTTCCAAACGATGATGGGGATTAAATATGAAGTAGGATTGTTAATTACCGGAGTTGTTTTAGCGATTTATGTATTCATGGGTGGTTCTCATTCAGATATTTTAACTGATGCGGTACAAGGTGCTTTAATGTTGTTAACAGCATTAGTTGTTGTTGTTTGTTTCTTTTTAGGTGTAGGAGTTGATGGTGGATTTAGCGAAATGATCCAGCTAATAAAAGAACGGAAGCCAGAAGGATCTTTTGATCATTTGTTTTTACCTGGTGACATTACGTACGGTTCAATTTGGCTTGTGTTATTACTGTTTATTGCTCACTTGCCATTTAGTGTTTTGCCTCATCTCGGAAATAAGTTCATGGCCGTTAAATCTACGAAAGATATGAAAAAGCTTTTAATGTATTGTACGATTTTTGCGACGGTTCTGCCGTTAATGGGATTAGGTGGAATGTTGGGAATTGCTGTAGTCGATCCGAGCGAGAATATTGCACCAGACCAAATTATACCAGTATTATTCACAGAAATATTCCCGCCATTTGTTGCAGCATTTTTTGCAGTCGCTGTATTATCTGCAGTGATGTCTACTTCAGATGGTTTAATCGTTTCATTAACGCAATTACTTGCAAATGATCTTTATCGCAAAACGATTGTTCCAAGAATCAATATTTCGCCAGAAAAAGCAGAGAAAAATGAATTGTTAATTAGCCGTTATTCTACGATTATCGTCATCATTGCCGGTATTTTATTCGCGTGGTCTCCACCTAAATTTTTATCCATCTTTATGTGGATCGGAATTGGTGGAATCGTTTCGGCTACAGCAGGACCTCTTGTTGTTGGGGCTTTATGGAAAAAAGCAACGAAAACAGGTGCTATTCTTTCCATGCTAGCAGGAACCCTTACTTATTGGTTTATCTACTTGCCATTCGGATTAGATTTTAAAAATCCGTTTGGTGCTGCTGGGTTAGGAGTATTAGTTGGGATTGTCGTCATGGTTCTTCACACATTGTTAGCATCAACATCAACGGTAACAGGAAATCAGGAGGAAAATATATATTTAAGTGATGGTTCAAAATAAGGAGGATATTGCATCATGAATCAATTTGTTTCACCGATTAAAATCATAACAGGTGAAGGTTCGATTGTTAAAATTAAAGACATTATTGAAGATTTAAACGCAAAAAGAGTCATGATCTTTGCCGATCCAGTCATTGTGAATATTGGGCAAACGAAAAAAATTGAAAGCATTTTAGACGAAAAAAAGATAGACTATAAGATTTACACGGAAATTAGTCCAGAGCCGCCATTAGAAGTAGGAGATAAGGCAGTTCAAGCTGTAAAAGAATTTCAAGCTGATTTACTGATCGGAGTCGGGGGCGGAAGCTGTTTAGATATTACAAAAGCATCTTCTGTATTAGCGAATCACGAAGGAAATGTAAAAGATTATTTAAACCTTTATGGTACAAAAAGTATCACAGAAAAAGGAATACCGAAAATTTTAATTCCAACAACAGCTGGAACAGGAGCTGAAGTGACGGATATAGCCGTCTTCTCTCTAAAAGATACGAAAGATGTCATAACTCATGAGCATTTATTAGCAGATATCGCAATCATCGATCCAGAGCTTACTTACACATTACCTCCTAAAGTTACAGCATCTAGCGGAATTGATGCTTTCACACATGCGATTGAAGCGTATACTTCCGTGAATGCAACTGAATTAACGGATGTATTAGCACAAGAAGCAATGAGAAAAATTAATAGTCATATTCGAACAGCAGTGTGGCATGGTGCGAATAAAGAAGCACGAAAAGAGATGGCTTGGGGAAGCCTTATTGCCGGTTTAAGTTTTTACAACGCAGGAGTTGCAGGAGTTCATGCGTTAGCATATCCTCTCGGAGGATTATTTAAAATTCCTCATGGAGAATCAAATGCCGTTCTCCTTCCATATGTATATGATTATATTTGGCCGGCTTGTTTGCCGAAAATGAAAAAAATAGCAGAAGTATTACAATTGCCAACCGAAAATAAACATGACCGAGAAATTGCTCTATCTGTTGTTCAATATTTACATGATTTAGTAAAAGATACAGGTCTTCCGACAAGCTTAAAGGAATATGGAATTCAAGAAAAAGATATTGAGATTCTTGCTCAAAATGGTATTGAGCAAAAACGATTGCTATCTAGAAGCCCTCGGCCATTTACGCTTGATGCGGTGAAAAGTATATATCAGGCGGCATATGAAGGGAAGCTAGCTTTAGGGCAATAAAAAATGGGCTGACTTATTCAACCCATTCAACCATAAGGCAGGCTCCATATTGAGTCTGCCTTGCTATTTTTTTAGTAATATGGAGAAATTAATATATAAACAAGAACTCCTGTAAAGCTGACATATAGCCAGATCGGCATCGCCCAGCGCACAATTTTTCGATGTTTTTCTACTTGCATGGACATGCCCCAGAAGAAAGCAAATAGCGCTAAAGGAACAATGACAGCAGCTAAAAAGCTATGTGTCGTTAAAATGAAAAAGTAAAAATATTTTAAAAACCCTTCACCGCCGTAGCGAGTAGGCTCCGTAGATAAATAGTGATACGTTAAATAGGAAATACAGAAAAGCGTCGTCGTTATAAAAGCAGCAATAATAAAGTTTCGATGTACTTTAATATTCTTTTTCTTAATGGCGAATAATGCAGCAAGCAAAAAGACAAATGTAAAGCTGTTTAAAATTGCATTAAATCTCGGAAAAATCGTTAAGTCAAATTCAATATCTCCTCTATAACCTATCGGTGTGAAAAACAGTATTAAAATCACCGCATTGATGACGACAGAAAGAGCCACAACAAGTGGTGTATAATTTTTTCCGTTTTCGAACTGATGATCGTTTGTCTTTTCCATAGTTCATCCCCTTTTATACTGATTCAATTTTATTTTATCATGACAAGGAGAATTTGAAAGTGACAGATTATTGAACAAGAGCCTCTTTGCTATTATACAAAAAGATAAGGCTGTTTTCGTAAACTTTGTTGCTTTTCGACTGTCTATGAACCGAACAAAGTATGTGGTCGAACAAATCACATTTGTCCGGCCATCGACTTTTGTTTGGTTCACGTCACGCTTTAGCGTGACATTGCAAGCGTTTCGCTTGCTTGACAGTCGAAAAGCTATCGTATAGTAAAATAACAATCTTTTAGAAAAGAGCCAAAGATAAAGGTTGATAAAGGAAACTATTTCAGCGTACTAATGGATTGTTCTTTTCACTCGGTTCTGGTATATCCATTTGTGGTGCTTCATTTTTTAATGCTTGAAGTCCATCAGCATAATAAGCAGAAAAGGTTAATTGAAAGGAAAAATATCCTTTATCTTCTTTGTTCTCAAGATCAAGTAGGGATAGTTGATCAATCGTTATGATCCGTTCGTTTTGTTCAAGCGTTTGGATAAAAGTCGTCATCTCATCATACGTATCAGCATGGACGGTCACTCTCATTGTCACTTTTTCTAACTTTGCACGATTCGTTTTTGTTGTTTGATCTTTTTGCCCTTCATCGATGTTTTTTTGATCGCTGTTAAAATTGATTGAAAACTGCTCTTCATTATCATTATTTAATTCTGATCCTTGTTCGACCATTTCATATTGTTCAATAATGGTATTTGCAACCATTCGTGCTTCTTCAAGCAAAGAAAATAATTGATCAAAAAGTGGTTCAACAGGAACCTTTTGTTGCAGTTCATATGATGTTTGCACAGATGGAGAATCATCCGCTGCCTTTTCTTTTGTTGCATCGAAAAGATTTTTTTCTATTTTTAAGGTTTCTTCTGCTTGTCCTTTTTTTGCTTCAAGCGGCCGAATGCCTACAAAATAAAAGATAACAAAGCCGATCATCAGGATGACAGAAGCCAAAAGAAGGAAAAAAACTTGTTTTTTGGTAAGATCGAAGTTCATGATGGATCTTCCTTTTGTAACGTTTTTAATGCCTCTTTGTCCAACACGATTTCCAGCTTTGCACGATATTCAGAGAGGGTGTTTATATTTTCCGCATCCTCACGAATCGCTTGAACGTTAAGCACTTTGACATCTTCCGTCCATTTTTCCTCAAGTAAGAGACGATAAAAATAGGCGGCTTCCATTTCCTCACGAATCACAATCGTCATCGATATCGTTTGCTCTACATATTGAAAAGTTTCTATGTAAGCGGATTTTGGCAATAAATTCGATATACGAGCGAGCAAATCAACGGTATTAATCGGTAATTGTTCTGCACGCTCGACCATTTCTTGTAAAACTTTTATGTTTTCTACATTCGCTTGATGGTTAGCCTCTGTTTTTTTCTCAAGGCTTATTCGCATCGCTTCCATTTCAGATGCTTCGTTTTGAATTTGCTGGATTTCTTCCTTTAATGAAGCTATTTTTCGATAAAAAAGAAAGCTCGTGACCACCAAAATCATTATGAAAATCACCATGATGAGAAGATAGGTTCGATTTTTTTGTTCTTTTTTCGGCAATAAGTTGATTTGAACGACCATCATATTCCCTCTCTAATCCCTAATCCTAATACATTATAATATTTTTGCTCAATTAGTTGTTGATTGTTGAAAGTAAACTCCTCTGGGATTACGGTTACAGGAATCGTGTAGCGATTACGTATTTCATGTAAAATTTGTGAAAAATATGGATGATCACCAGATAAAAGAAGTTTCGTAATTTCTTGCAAACCGTTATGAAGAGAGTACTGATAAAATCGGAAAATTCGATCAATCTCCATAAATATATCTTGAATCGCCTCAAGTATTTGTTCTTGCTCACATTTTGTAAAATCGATTACTTTCCCATGGTCGGATAATTCTGGATTCCAGACATCTTTTCGATATGGAATTTGAAATTGCTGCATAAAAATTGGACGATGATGATCAAAAATACTTACGGTTACGGATGTCATATCAAATTGGACGAGTAAAAAATGATCTATTTCATTGGTTAATTCAAACTGATGAAATAAGCGATATTGGCACATAGGAGATATATCGGCCACAACAGGATTTGTCTTATAATCCCTTAAATAGTTGGAAATTGTCTGAACGACATCATTTGGTGCCGCCACTAGCAGCACATCTTTTTTTTCTTCCGTTTCATTTAAAAGAATCGCATCTAATACAGGCTGTTCAAACGGAAGATGAATCGTATGGTCCAGTTCAAAAAAAAGATGCCCTTGAATTTCATCATTCGGAATGTGTGCAGGTATTTCTACCTTGCGAATAATCACAGACGAATCAGGAACGATAAAGCGGACGAATTTCCTTTTTAAGTGCCAGGACTTGATACATTCACCTAATATTTTTGAAAAGGATTGCTCATCGATAATGTGACCATTTTCGATAATTCCTTTCGGTACATGGCGCTCGCCAAAATGAGAAACAACTAAAGGAGAGTGATTTTTGATTTCGGCAAAGCGAATTACGTAATCTTTAATTTCAAGATTAACAAATTTTGATTTTGTAAGAAACGAAGGAAACCTCATCATATTTCACCTTTTACCTTATAGTAGCAAATGAATGTACCAATTGAAAATGTCTGTTTCATAAAAATAAGCCAGCAGTGCTCCAAAACTGATGAAAGGCCCGAAAGGTATCGCAGATTTACGGGTTAACCGTTTTGTGATGATGCCAAATACACCGAAAATAGCCCCGATCAAGCTAGATAAGAAAAAAGTTAATAAAATCCCTTTTAGACCTAAAACCGTTCCTAACACGGCAAAAAGTTTAATATCTCCACCGCCCATTCCACCTTTACTCAAAACGGCGATGAAATATAAAAGGATAAAGCCTGTCACCATTCCGAGTATGGAATCATACCAAGGAGAAAGAGGAATCCAAATTCTTAGGAAAATAAAAAGAACGAAAAAAACGAGTAAAATGCGATTCGGAATTAGTTGATAACATAAATCGCTTACGGTAATGATGACCAGGAGTGAAATAAGAGTAAGTGCTAGAAAAAGCTCCTTATGGATTCCTATTTTGTATAAAGCGAACATAAAAAGCAATCCTGTTACGAATTCAATACTAGGATATATAAACGAGATCGGAAAATGACAGTTGCGGCATTTTCCTTTTTGAATCAAATAAGAGACAACAGGAATTAATTCATACCATGTTAAGGAATGGCCGCACTTTGGACAATAAGACCTTGGATGAACAATTGACTGTTTTTTTGGAACACGAAGACCTACCACATTAAAAAATGATCCGAATATCAATCCAACGATAAAGGCATAAAGGTAAACGAAAACCATTGAAAACTCCTTTACCCATTACTTATAAAAAAGCGTGGCGAAAACCACGCTTCAATAAATAGAAGTTAAGTTTCATCAATAATTAGTTTGGGATAGTAGTATTATTGTCGCCACTATCATCATCATTAATATCTTTAATCGTTGCATTATCAAAAGTTAATGTTTTATTACCTGCTGTAGCTGAACCAGAAATTGTTAATTGGTTATTAGAATTATAAGTGATGGTAGGGCCATTACCTTGCCATTCTGTTCCACTATCTTCTAAATAGTCTACTAAATCGTCTTTAGTAATTGTTACTGCACCTGATGTTGTGTCTACGTTTTGTTCAGTGATATACAACTTCGCCGCATTTAAAATGGCAATTGCATCTGCTTTTACTCCGTCTTCTTTCGATTTTTGGATAATGTTTCCGATGGATGGAACTGCGACTGCTGCGATTACGCCTAAAATAACAATGACCGCTAATAATTCTACTAACGTTAAGCCTCGTTCATTTTTCACTCGATTTTTGAACATAAAAATACCTCCTTATTATTATTGAATGTTGTTGAAAATTTGAAACATCGGAACGACAATGGCTAATACGACGGTTCCGACAATAACAGCTAAAAAGATAATCATCATCGGTTCTAGTAATGCTTTAAATTGATCCGTAGCAGTTTCGACTTCGGCTTCATAAAAATCGGCAACTTTACTAAGCATATAATCTAGCGAACCTGTTTTTTCACCAATTGCGACCATTTGTGTAACAAGAGGCGGAATCGCCCAGTGCTCTTTCATTGGCTCAGTTAGGGAGTTCCCTGTTTCAATTGAATTTCTCGCCTTTCTGAGGACCTTTGCTATAACTTCATTGCCGACAATTTTTTCGGTTAAGGTTAAGGATTCAAGAATCGGAACAGAACTCGCTAACAATGAGCTGAAAGTCCTGGAAAATCTAGCAATGATAGATTTTTGATACAATTTACCTATAAGTGGCATTTTTAGTATAACATTATCAAGATAAATTCGTATAGACTTTGTGTAAAAAAATATTGAAAAAGAGATGACAAAAATGAGAATCAAGATAAGAACTAGCCAAAATTGTTCGATAAACCAGTTGCTTGTGCCAATCACAACGCGAGTAATAAATGGTAATTCGCCATCAAATTGCTCAAAAAGGTCTACGAAAGTTGGAATAACATAAATCAGTAAAAACGTGACAATACACACGGTGATGATGGAAATGACGGCTGGATACGTAAGGGCAGATTTCACTTTTTGTTTTGTTCGATATTGCTTGTCGAAATAATCAGCTAAACGTTCTAACGTTGTATCCATTGTCCCGCTTACTTCCCCTGCTTGCAGCATATGGACAAATAAAGGCGAAAAGATGTGGGGATGATGTTGACAAGCAGATGAAAGAGAAGATCCTTCTCTTAACTCCACTTCAATTTTTTGCAGCGCTTTTTTTAATGTTTTGCTTTCTGTTTGCGCCCCTAATATTCTAGTTGATTCAACGATCGATACGCCTGATTTAATTAAAATGGCAAATTGACGCAAAAAAATAATAAAATCTATCGGTTTCACAGGGGAACCGATGTAAATTTCTTTTGTCCAGATAGATTCCTTCTTTTCGTTTGCATGTAAGAGACGCAAATTCTTTTTTAGAAGCTTTTGCTGTAATTCTTGTTTTGAATTCGCCTTAAGGACACCGCGATGAACTTTTCCTTTACGGTCGCGGGCCTCATAATTAAATAGAGGCATAGCCATTATCCTCCAAATAACCTTTGACTGCTTCATAAGAGATTTGCTGCTCTATTAACAACTGTTTCATGTGCATTTCCATCGTCTGCATTCCAAATTCTTTCGATGTTTGAATGACATTTGGTATTTGATGAAGCTTTTGATTGCGAATTAAGTTGCGCACACTATGATTATTAATTAATATTTCCATCGCAGCAACCCGACCTAATCCTTTATGCAAAGGGAAAAGCCGTTGGGCAACGACAGAGACTAATACGGTGGCTAGCTGGTAACGAATTTGCTCCTGCTGCTCCGAAGGAAAGACGTCAATGATCCGTTCAATCGTTGTTGGGGCGCTGATTGTATGTAAAGTGGCAAACACTAAGTGTCCCGTTTCGGCAGCTGAAATCGCAGTAGATATTGTTTCTAAATCACGCATTTCTCCAACGAGAATGACATCAGGATCTTGACGCAAGGCAGCGCGAAGTCCTGAAGAAAACTGTTTTGTATCTTTGCCAATTTCGCGTTGATCAATAATGGACAGGTGATTTGAATACGTATATTCGATCGGGTCCTCTAAGGTGATAATATGCTTCCGGGCCGTTCGATTAATATAGTCAATCATGGCTGCTAATGTCGTCGATTTCCCGCTTCCAGTAGGTCCTGTAACTATTATGAGTCCTTGTGGTTTTTCCGCTAATTTTTTCAAAATGGGCGGCAGTTTTAACTCATCAATAGATGGGATGGTATTTGGAATTAAGCGGAACGCAGCGGAAAACCCTTCCCTTTTTTTATAAACATTGACGCGGAATCTGGAGACGTCAGGCATTTCATATGAAAAATCAACTTCCCCTTTTTCACAAAAGTCCTGCCATAATGACTCTCCCATTAAATCTTGAAAGGCTGCTTCCATTTCCTCCTTTGTTAGCGGTGCAGCGGGTTCATCGCGTAAGCTGCCATGAATGCGGTAAATCGGCGCCATCTCCGTTGACAAATGGACATCGGAAGCTTTCTTTTCATGTGCTTTGCGTAAAATTGATTCGATCATTTTTTTCATTCCATATCCCCCCATTATTCCATGACAACACGTAAAATTTCTTCTGTCGTTGTAATTCCTTCTTTAACTTTTGCTAGACCGTCTTCAATTAAAAACGTGAATCCATTTTCGATTGCCGCTTGTTGGATTTCAGTCATAGGGGCATGATTCATAATAGATTGTCTAATTTTTTCATTGACTACAAGCACTTCATGGATGGCTGTCCGTCCTCGATAGCCAGTCATATGACAGGTCGGACATCCTTTGCCGCGGTAAACTTTTTCAATTGTCATTCCATATTTTGTGAATATTTCTTTTTCACGTAAGCTCGCATTTTCTTCTTGTTTACAGTCACGGCAAATTTTTCGAACAAGGCGCTGTGATACAACGCCATTTAAGGATGAGGCGATTAAAAACGGCTCTACCCCTAAATCCTTTAAGCGGCTTATTGTTCCGATCGAATCATTCGTATGTAAAGTTGAAAAAACTAAATGACCAGTCATAGATGCACGGACGGCCATTTCCGCCGTTTCTAAATCGCGAATTTCTCCAACCATAATGATATTAGGATCTTGTCGTAAAATCGCCCGCAAACCTGTAGCAAATGTCAGACCGACATTCGGATTCACTTGAATTTGATTTACTCCTTCGATTTGATATTCAACAGGGTCTTCAATCGTAATAATGTTAAATTCTTCTTTATTTAAAATATTTAAAGCAGAATACATCGTAGACGTTTTCCCACTACCAGTCGGACCGGTAATGAGAACAATCCCGTGCGGTTTTTTAATAAGCTTCATAAATTGATCAAGGTTTTCTTTTTGAAAGCCGAGTTGAGTAATATCATTTACTGTCGCACTAAAGTCTAAAATTCGAATGACGATTTTTTCACCGAAGATAGTCGGTAATGTACTAATCCGCAAGTCTATCTTTCGAAAGTCGATATCCATTTTTATACGACCATCTTGAGGGATTCGCTGTTCGGTAATATTTAAGTTTGCTAGAATTTTTATTCTCGTCAGCAAGTGGTCTTGAATCGACTTTGGTAAAATTCGTTCTGTTCGCAATGTTCCATCAACTCGGTAGCGAATAACCACTTTCTGTTCTTGCGGATCAATATGGATGTCACTTGCGTTATGAACAACTGCTTGTTGGATGATTTGGTTCACGAGCTTGACAATCGGAGAGTCTTCATCTTCTAGGTTGACATCTTCCAATTCTAAGGAAGCTTGATTTTCGATCCATTCATCATCAAAATCTCCCATATCATATAATTTGCTTAAGCTTCGTATAATGTCGCTTTTTGTAGCAATGACAGGTTCAATTGTAAAGCCTGTTGATAAACGCAAGTCATTAATGACAAAATAATCCATTGGATCTGCCATAGCGACATATAGTTTATTTCCTTCTTTTTTTAAAGGAATGACAAAATTTCGCTTCGCAAATTCCTTCGGCACGAGCTTCAACAAGGAATGGTCAAATGGGTAGTTATAAAGACTAACATGAGGAATGCCGAGCTGAAATTCTAACACTTCCACAAGCTGAAGCTCTGTGATAAAACCTTTTTGGATGAGAACATCCCCAAGTTTTTGCTGCGGCTTTTTGTCTGCCAACGCCTCTTCTAATTGCCCCTCTGTGATCATCCCACTTTGAACTAATAAATCTCCTAATCTCATCGGCTGAGTCGGTTTCATTTTGTCACCACCTAAAATTCCATCATTTTAGCGGAATATTCGTTTCTTCATCGGTAAACTCGTTTTCTTCTGATATTTCTCCTTCTGTAGATTGTGTGTTATTGCTTGCTTGTTGGTCGATTTCATTATCTTGATTGTTTTTTTCGTTTTCTTCTATTTCCTGTAAAGCTTCTTCTTGACTATTTTCCAAAGTGAATGAGGCTTTCTCCTTAGTTCCCCTCAGTTCTTCTCCAGGTGTGGCTGGATAAAAATCTGTCGTTAACCGTATACGATCGACCAAAGAGCCGTCGTGGGTGTAGAGAATTCGGTAAATATCGGCAGAAACAGCTGATAACCCTTTTTTGGTTTCGACAAAAATCCCTTTTTCTAATTGATTGGTAAAATAAACGATTGGTTCTGCCTCATAATATTTGACGTTATCCACCTCAATGTCATATTGATAAATAAATGGATGTCCGATCAACTTCACATAAAGGCGATCCTTTTCAATGGCAAAAGAAAGCTTGTAAGGGAGAGAATTCACATTTTGAAATACGAAATTCCTCTTCCCTGGAGAAACACTAACATCATAGCCGAGAATAGTATAGCCTGGAAGAGTGCGGCTTGTTGTTCGTTGTAAAATCTCAAAATTACTAGGGAGAATCGTTTTGTAAATCGCTGTCGCTAAAAAGCTCCACTCTTCGTTTGAATAGTCACCTTGAAAATCGTTCATATATGTTTCGAATGAAAATAAACTGTTTTCAAGTATTTCAATGACTTCATGCTGGGAGATCCAATCCTCTATAAAACTACGAAAAGAAGAAGGGATGAACATACTTGACATCGATACCGTTTCATTTTGTTTATTTGGGTCTATTTTGATGTAATCTTGTAGCAGAAACGTGTGCGTTCCAGTTTGATTTTGTTCCGCAAGCAAGGTGAGTTCATTTGTCAAAGCATCATAATCGATCGCAGTAGCGACGGCGTCATTTGTAAACGAAGAAATTTCCTTTTTTACTTTTTCTTGATCGATTTTTACAAATAAATGATTTTTTTTCTCTACCGCGATATTGGATAATGTTTCTCTTGGGAGAAAAGTAAAAACGTCATTTGTAATCGTATGTTTTTTTTCTTCATAAACAAATTGAATCTCTGTATTTTTTAGCCAATTGGCAGTCATTGTATCTATAAATTGTTTCAATTCTTCTTTTGTTTTACCCGTGATCACTTCATCAGCTAAATACGTTTGAGTTTGCTCTGAAGTTTCCATTAAATGAGAACAACCAGCAATGAACGTAACCGTCAACAACAATATCCAAAAATTTTTTGCCATTTTTTCATACCCTTCTTGTCAAGCTTCTTTTTACACAAAGTATCGTCAAATTCTATCGGTCTTTTGGTCTATTCATCGTGCTGATATCATTTTATAATAAAATAAATTAGGAGAAAATAAATACCTTTATTTGTTACACTTTTTTAATAGTATATTGAAAGCTGGGGAAATTTTGATGCGATATCAAGGGGAAAACGGGTTAACGTTAGTTGAGATTGTTGCTTCTATTGCCATTTTATCCATTGTGATGATGGTTTTCGCAACTTTTTTTACGCAGTCTGCCATGTTTTCAAATAAAAATGAGCGAGCGATTGAAGCGACGAATTTAGCAAGAGCGGTTTTGGAAGAAATTCGTTATACGCCAGAAAGCATTCCAGCAAATGTTCCGAATGAAACGACCGTTTACGAAACCTTTCATCAAGAAAATGAGCCGAAAATCAATGCTGTAAATGATGACGGAAGTTTTAAAACGAATGCGGATTTAAGGCTACGTTTAACCGTTTCGAAAGAAGAGGCTGTAAATCTTTATAAAGTGAAAGTGGAGGTCATCGACGATTCTTCACAAGTCATTGCGGATACGTATGGATATGTGGAGGCACAAAGTGAAAAAAATGAAACGATATCAGAATGAGCATGGAATGACGTTAGTGGAAATGCTGGCCGCTTTTTCTCTTTTTATCATTTTTATCGTTCTCTTTTACAACATTTTAACGAGCACGGTTGGAAACTTAAACGAGCGAATGAAGCGGGAGGAAGCACGTAGAGAAGCAAATTATGTCTTTTCTTTGCTGACGAACATTCATCAGACGAGCAGCCGCTATGTTATCGAACCTCTTGATGAAACATCATTTCAAATCGTTTATATCGTAGATGGTGATGTAAAAGAAACGACCGTTGATACGTCGCCATATAAGTGGACATTGACGATCAATGGACAAAAGGTTGAAAAAAGCACGGAAATGGATGTTACGAATTCAGAAAACTTAATCATCGATGTGACTTTGCAATTAGCACAAATCGAGAAGAGGCAAGATATATTGGAGTTTGAAACGACGATTTCCCGTTTAACAAAGGCGAATGGGGGAAGTGAATGATGCTATTCCTTCGTCAGGAGAGAGGTTCGACCCTCGTTATTGTATTGTTAACCTTGACGCTTTTAATGACAGTTGGTCTTGTCATCATTAACCATTCACTCACAACTGCGAAACAAAATAAGCAAACAGAATCAGTCAATCGGGCAACTCATCTGGCCGAAATGGGTGTCATTTACGTTCAGAAAAGGATTGAACAATACGTAAAAACGAATCCCCCTCAAGGCGATTTGTCTCAATATGTGACAGACATGTTTACAGAAATTGAGCAGCAAATAGCGAATATTCAAGTCGATTCTGAACATCCATCTCGTCAATTCCAACTTAAAAATGTTGACGTTAACATTGACCAAGATGAAGGAATTGTTAAAGCAGCGGTTAAGATCAATGGGAAAGATGAAAGAAAAGAAAAAGAATTGACTGCTATGTTTAAAATTAGCCGTCTAAATGATACACCAACAGAAAATCCACCAACAAAAGATGATTGGCTAAATGACTCTTCTGACTATTGGTTAGAGGAATCACCAGACGATTGGATAACAGAGCCCATTATATATCCAGAAAAACCGAAAAGTGGGGAAACATTTAACGAATGGATAGATTGGAAAGATAAAAAGGAAAACTTTGATAATAATCTCATTCTTAATAATGGAGGAAGGATTCAAAATAGTGATATATCTACTTTGGATTTTTATGGGAATAACTGGATAGAAGTGAAAAATACGACTCTGAACTTAGATGGGGTAACTGTTTTTAATAATGGGGGATATTTTAAAAACAATGAACTCACAGCGGTTGAACTATATTCAAAAAATTTTATTGAACTTGATCATTCTTTGTTTACCATAAACGGTTTAAGTGTATTCAATAATTCGGCAAAATTAGAGAAAAGTAAATTAGTAACAGAGAATTTTTATATAAGAAATTGGCTGGATATGAAAAATAGTGAGCTATTTATCAATGGGTTTGCCATCTTAAACAATGGAGGAGAAGCTAAAGGCAGTAAAATAGGGGTTGAGAAAATATATTCAAATAATTTTGTAAAAATCGATAATTCGGAATTAATCGTAGACAATTATGGTAAATTTGATTACTTGGAGATTGGACAAAATTCAAACATTACTTTTAATAAAGATTTATTTGTTTCGAATCAGTTGAATCATTCTAATGGAGAGGCAACATTACATGTATGTAATAATATGGTTGTAAAAGGTGGTGTGAACTATAATGGAAATTTATTTGCGGGTAGAAATGTTCTCATAGAGGATAAATTGATAACGAAGAATGGAACATTTTTGGTTGGGGGATCAGTTTATTTAAAGGAAGGAATAAACATTGAAAGTGGAAATACTGAATTCCTAGTTGGTGGTGATTTTATTATTAATCAAAAATATAGCTTTTCTTCAATAAAAACAGCAAATGACTTAATCGTTTACGGTGACTTAATTTTATTAGATGTACCGAAATATCAGCATTATTTATTTAATCTAAAAAATAATCTTTTCGTTGCAGGTGATGTGCTTGTTTATTACCATGGGGAAGAAGATCCAGTTAAAAATCCACAAGATGTATTTTCAAGCCCAGTCATTAAAGAGTATGGAAATCATGATAAAAAAGGGGCTATTATTTATCATTATCCAGTGGAGGAACTTCCAAAAATCAAAATAGAAGGTTGTCCGAGACAAGACGATGATCAAGAGCCTAACCCAAATCCAAATCCTCAAGAACCGATTGTAGAAATCGTCGATGTTCAATATTCATAATCCTTTTTTCGCATCCTCTCAATAGTTTAAGAGGATGCCTTTTTTATGTGACGAAAGTCGTTTTTTGGAAATATTGTTAAAAAAGTTTCAAAATGATATGTTCAAATGAAAAAATGTTCGCTATAATGAATACTGTATTAATTATGATAGTACGGTTGATACAGAGGGAGTGTGAAAATGTTTGATTTAGATTTTCGAAGTCGAAAGCCCATCTATGAACAGTTAGTGGAAAAGTTTAAAGAGCTTATCATTCATGAAGTATTGAAGAAGGATGAGCAGCTCCCTTCCGTTCGTTCGCTTGCTCAAGAGCTAACCGTTAATCCAAATACGATTCAAAAAGCCTATCGCGAGCTGGAACGTCAAGGCTATATTTTTTCCGTTAAAGGAAAAGGAAACTTTGTGAATGCAATTTCTGATCAAATCAATCATGAGGAATTAGAAAAAGTGAAACAACAATTAAAAAAGAAAATGTCTGAAGCCTTTTATTTAGGGATGTCAAAGGAAGAAATGGTGGCATTAATGGAAGAAGCTAAGGGAGGGGAAAAAGGATGATTGAAGTCATTGGGGTAACGAAAGAATTTGACGGTACAGAAGCATTGCAAAATGTTCAAATGCATGTAAAAAAAAGCTCCATTTACGGTTTATTAGGAACAAACGGGGCTGGAAAAACGACACTGCTGAAAATATTAGCTGGCATATATAAACAAGATTCAGGTAAAGTACATATAAACGGAGTTTCGATTTTTGAAAATGTGAACATGAAAAATAAAGTGATATTTTTAGCTGATATCCCATACTTTTTTTCACACTATACGGTAAGACAGATGGCCAATTATTACAAAAGCATGTATGAAGCGTGGAATGAAGAACGGTTTCAAATGCTTCACAACATTTTCACATTGGATGCCACACAAAAAATTCACCGCTTTTCCAAAGGAATGCAGCGCCAAGTTGCCTTTTGGCTCGCACTTTCTAGTATGCCTGATGTGCTCATTTTAGATGAACCGTTTGATGGCCTTGATCCTGTCATTAGAAAAAAAGTGAAAAATTTAATTGTTCAAGATGTAGCAGAAAGAGAAATGACCGTGTTAGTGTCATCTCATAATTTACGAGAAGTGGAAGATTTTTGTGATCATATCGGGATTTTACATAAAGGAAAAATACTATTTGAGAAAGAGCTCGATGATTTACAATCCAATATTCATAAAGTGCAAGTTGCTTTTAAAGGAGAAGATCCTGAAGCATTGTTACAGCCGTTCCATGTTTTGTATTCTGAAAAACGCGGCAGTGTTACTCTTATGATTGTCAAAGGGGAAAAAGCGGACATATTGAAACACATTCAGCAATTGAACCCAATTTTATTTGATGTATTGCCATTATCGCTTGAAGAAATTTTTGTATATGAAATGGGGGATACCGGTTATGCCGTTCAAAATATCATGGTTTAACAAAGAAGTGATCATACAAGATTTTCGCAGTGTCGGCTGGCTCGGCTTATTATCGATGGTTGCCTTCTTTTTTATCATTCCGATCAATATGATATTCCTTTATGCAAATGAACAGGATCACAGCCCGTTTGTAAACAATTATGTTCAAAATTTTTTTCAAATTAATTTTCCTTTTCAAGTCATCCTGATAATAACAATACCGATATTTTTGGCCGTTTTTTTGTTTCGTTATTTACAAGTGAAACAACAGGCCGATATGGTTCATAGCTTTCCGATCACGAGAAATCAATTGTACGTCCATAAAATAATCGTTGGACTATTATTTATAATTGTTCCCGTATTAATTAATGGACTTGTGATGATGATCGTTATTTCCACTCTGAATTTAAGTTCGTATTTTTCATATACGGAAGTTTTCGAGTGGATAGGCACTGTCATTGTGTTTGAAATGCTGTTATTTTTTGCTGGTGTATTTGTTGCGATGTTAACTGGAATTTCTGCTGTACAAGCAATTTTGACTTATATTTTTCTCTTTTTTCCAGTTGGGTTTAGCCTATTAGTCGTTTTGAATGCGAAACTTCTTTTTTACGGATTTCCAGCCGATTATTTACTGCTTGAAGAAATTGCTTATTTATCGCCTCTTTCACGATTGACGATGATTTATGGTGAAAAGCTTCTACTAACAGAAGTGCTTATTTATCTTTTTATAACCGTTGTGCTATTTTGGTTAAGTCTCGTTTTCTATCAAAAAAGGCGTTTGGAAGCTGCTTCTCATGCATTAAGCTTTTCCAAGCTAAAGCCGCTTTTTAAATATGGAGCTACGTTTTGCTTCATGCTCGTTGGCGGAATGTATTTTGCAGAGCTAGAGCAAAGTAAAGAACAGTTTTGGATCTATTTTGGTTATTTCACGTTTTCACTCATTGGCTATTATGTTGCGGAAATGGTTTTACAAAAAACGTGGCGAGTTTTTTCAAATATCAAAGGGTATCTGTTCTATAGCTTCATCATGGTCATTGTTTTCCTAGCTGTTCAATTAGATTTTACAGGCTATGAGAAAAGAATACCTAAATTACAAGATGTAGAGAGGGTGTACTATAGTCCATATTTAAGAATCTTTTATGAAAAACTAGAAAGAGAAGAATTTGAAAAAAATGTATATGAAGACCGTGATAATATTGCCACAATCATCGATATGCATAAAGAAATCATTGCACAGCAAGGGAATGCCAAAAATCACAATTCTAGTGAAAAGGCCTATATGATTTATGAATTGAAAAATGGAGATAAGCTAATTCGTCAATATGAAATAGCGGATAAAAATCATTATAAAAAATATTTAAATTCCCTCTATTCTTCAAATGAGTATAAAATAAAGCAATTTGATTTATTGCACGTAAAAGCGAATGATGTACATAAAATCATGATTCAATCACACGATTTTCGCACAAAGGAAACGATTATTACAAAGCCTGAAGACATTAAACAGGTCGTTCAATTGCTGCAAGATGAGCTAAAGCATGCAGACTATGATTTACTTGATGATGAACGCACTCCATGGGGAGATATTTTGTTTACGTTAAGTAATGGCGATGATTTGAATATACCATGGTACAAAGGGCTAGAAACGCTTGAAAAATGGCTTGCGGATCAAAATTTATTAACAGAAGCAAGAGTAACAGCTGAGGAAATTGAATATGTGTTGGTGGCAAGAGAAGATATGCTTCTAAAAGATGGGGATGGTTCCATTATGGACAACTTTGAACGATTGCAGAAGGATGTAAATGCTGTCAAAATAACGGATCGAGAAGAAATCGAAGAATGTTTATTAAATGCCTCTTGGCATGGAAACGGAAAATATATTGCAGCCTTTTATTATAAAGGTCATGACTATCCGGAAATCAAGAGCTTCACGGAGCATTTTGCGCCAGAGTTTATGAAAAATCGGCTAGCTCAGTAATAAAGGTGTGAGAAGGTTGGCACAAAAACATGAGAATTGTGAAGAAGGGCTTTTTTCGTTGATTTATGAATCCTATTATCATAAAGTGTACGTGATTGCCTTATCGATTATACGAGATCGCTATTTGGCTGAAGATGTGTTGCAAGAAACATTTATAAAAGCTTATCAAAAATTAGATCAAATAAAAGAAAGAGAAAAAATAGGATCGTGGCTTTCGACGATTGCGACAAGAACGGCCATTGATTTCGTAAGGAAAGAGAAGAAGACAAGGGCGCGATTACTGGATGAATCCATTGTAGCAAACGAAGAATCTTCCATTATTGTGGAAAACGTCTTGGAAAAACAGTTTTTCGAACAGGAAATGAAACGAAAAATCGAAAGGCTCAAGCCTGAATATCGACAAGTGCTTGAACTTCGTTATTACCGCGGCTTAAAGGAAACAGAAATCGAACATGAATTAAATGTATCGAAAAGCTGTGTGAAAACAAGGCTCTACCGCGCTAGAAAAACATTAAAATCACAATTAGAGCCGGTCATGTAACAAAATGACCGGCTCTTTTCTAAGACATCACTAATTAAAAATGAAAGAGCATAAGATTTATAGAATCCAACGATTAATAACATTTTAGAAAAAGGATTATGGAATTTAGTTGTCGAAAAAAGGAAACGAGTAAAATTGATAGGATCCTTAGGAGGGGATTTTTTGAAAACGATTTAAAAAATGTTTGAACATTTGCATTGGGCGAACGAGCGTCTATTAGAAGCTTTGCAAAAAATTGAAGGGGAAAAGCAAGAGGCACTGCGCTTTTTTTCCCATATTCTTTTTGCAGAAAAAGTGTGGTTGACAAGATTACAAGGATTAGACAGCCCTCCTATTACCCTATGGGATGATGTCGAAATCAAAGACTGTGCAGAGCTTGTAGAACAAAATAAAAAGGGTATGACCACGTATATGAAAACTTTGACGAACGATGACTTAGATCACATCATCACCTATCAAAACAGTAAAGGAATCGAGTTTCAAAATACAGTTAGAGAAATATTGACACATGTCGCCTAACACGGGCATTATCATCGAGGTCAGATAAACTTATGGCTGCGTACTGAAGGGCATAAACCAGAAAACGTAGATTTTATCACATTCGTAAGATAATTCTCACAATAATTGGCTTAAGAGGTCTATATTCTCTATTCTTGTTAAGTCCGAGACCTTAACAATGCCAAGCAAATAAAGGAGGAATTTGTATGGCAGATATCGGAACGATTATGACATGGACGTTTTATGAGGAAACGACGATTCCAAAAGAGGTAGAAAATATTTTAATTGAAGGGGAAACAGCGGAAATTGCTTATAAGACCGTTCGGGATGTTGCTGTTTTGACGAACAAGAGGATCATCATTGCTGATCGCCAAGGGTTTACAGGGAAAAAAGTAGAAATCTATACGATTCCATTTAAATCGATTGTGATGTATTCGAGCGAAAATGGTGGAAAGATTGATCTGAACGCTGAGCTTGAGCTGTGGACGAGAGCTGGGAAATTTAAGTTATTGTTAAATAAAAAGGTGGATATTCGCAAGCTCGATCGATTAATTGCAAAACATATCCTTTAATGCTTGACTCTGTATTGAAAATGGAAATATAGAAAATATTAGTAAAACCATGAGAACAGTTTAAACAATGGTCAGAAGGGTGGGGAAACATGCTTTTACAATCGTTAAAGTATCCAATTATTCAGGCGCCAATGGCTGGTGGTGTTTCCAATCCGATCCTTGCGTCTGCGGTATCAAATGCTGGGGGTTTAGGTTTTTTAGCAGGTGGTTATAAAACGGCTGAAGCGATGCGTCAAGAAATTTTGGAAATGCGCAAACGAACAAAACATCCTTTTGGTGTCAACCTTTTTGTTCCAAATGAAGATGCTGTTCAAGAGGAGGAGCTATCAGCCTATCGAAAACAACTTGAAACGGCAGCACATCAATTAGGGGCAAGTGTCGGTGAAGCCAAAACGGATGATGATAATTGGGAAAATAAACTAAATGTTCTGATCGAAGAAAAAGTACCTATTGTTAGTTTTACGTTTGGATGTCCGTCTCCAAAAGTCATTCAGCAGTTAAAAGAGGTTGGGAGCTTTGTCGTTGTAACGGTCACGACTCCTGAAGAAGCGTTAATAGCGCGTGATGCAGGTGTTGATGCCCTTTGCCTGCAAGGAATTGAAGCAGGAGGTCATCGTGCGACTTTTCATAACACTGTAAAGATGAAGGAAGATTATTCGCTTCTTATGTTATTACGTTTAGTAAGAAAAGCGGTTGAGCTGCCTTTGATAGCTGCAGGTGGCATCATGAATGGTGAAGATATCGCTCTCATCTTAACAGCAGGTGCAAAAGCAGTTCAGCTCGGCACAGCCTTTTTACGTACTCCTGAAAGCGGAGCTCACAGGCTGCATAAAAAGGCAATAGCTGACCCTCGTTTTCAATCAACTGTGATCACACGTGCTTTCACAGGCCGTCCAGCAAGAGGATTAGTTAATACATTTATAAAAGAATACGATCAGCTTGCACCATGTGCTTATCCGCAAATTCATTATATGACGAAAGACATTAGAAAAAAAGCTGGAGAAACGAATAATCCAGACTATATGTCCTTATGGGCTGGTCAAGGTTTTCCTTTTGCACGGGAGCTTACGGCAGCAGAACTGGTCAAAACCTTGATGTCTGAATGTGAACAAGCATTGAAAAGAGTGGCTTTTAGAATATAAAAGTTTCATGATTCATCAATGAAATGGCCCATCAAATGGCCCATCAAATGGAAGAGAAAGGGGGAAACGGGTGGTTAAACTTATTACAAACGGCACGATCTATACATTAGAAAATGAGAAGGAGAAGGTGCAGAGCGTTGTCGTAAACGATGGTAAAATTATCGATCAAGGGTCCTATCAAGATATGAAGCTGCAATATGGGGCGAAAATAGATGAGATCATCGATTTGCAAGGGAAAACAGCGATCCCTGGACTAACTGATAGCCATATGCATCTTTCAGGGGTTGCTTCTCAATTTATGGAATTAAATTTAACAGGTGTTCGTTCGAAAGATGAAATGCTGACAATGATAAAAGAAAAAGCACAAACGGTAAAACCAGGAGAATGGCTTGTCGGCAGAGGATGGGATGAACATTTATTTGCGGATGGCAAAATACCGACTATGGCGGAATTAGATCATGTAGCGCCGCATTGTCCTTTATTTTTAACGAGAATATGCAGTCATGCCTTTTTAGTCAATCGTAAAGCATTTGAAGTATGCTGCGTTCATTCCTTTTCAGAAGTTCCGCACGGGGGGAAAATCGTTTTAGACCCTACAACAAACGAACCGACGGGATTAATTTTAGAAACGGCTTCACAATTATTTACAAAGCATATACCGAAAAAAAGCTATGAGCAATTAAAGGAGGCCTTGCGCCAAGCGATAAAATATTGTATGAAGTGTGGGTTAACGTCGATTCATACAAACGATCCTTTATATTTAGGCGGTTTTGAGCAAACCTACCGGTTGTTTGCTGAGTTAATTCATGAAGAAGGTCTCGGTTTACGATGCAATCTTTTGATCGATTATCCGTTTTTGACAATCTTGAAGGAACAGAAAATAACAACTGGTTATGGAGATTCGAAGCTGCAAATCGGAGCGATTAAAATGTTTGCAGATGGTGCGTTAGGGAGGAGGACGGCCTTGTTGTCTCAACCGTATGAAGATGAACCTGGTCATTACGGCAATGCTATACATAGTCAACAAGAGTTATATGAAATGATCAAAGAAGTCCGCGAATGCAGCATGCCTGTTGCCATTCACACAATTGGCGATCAAGCTCTTGAAAATGTTTTAAATATTTTAGATCAGTTTCCTTCTGTTCATTACCGCGACCGTCTCATTCACGTTTCCATATTAAGACAGGATTTGCTGAAGAGGCTCATTCATCCGAACCGTGTTTGCGACATTCAACCGCGGTTTATTGTCAGTGATTTTCCGTGGATCATGAATAGAATTGGTGAGAAACGAGTCCGCTATGCCTATCCGTTTCAGAAAATGCTTTCATTAGGTGTATTATGTGCAGGCGGATCCGATGCCCCGATTGAGCCAGTTAATCCATTATTAGGTATTCATGCAGCTGTTACGCGGAGATTGATTAGAGAAACGCACGAAGGCTATATATCCTCTGAAAAATTATCGATTGAGGAGGCAGTTCGTTTATTTACAATAGGAGGGGCCTACGCAACGAACGAAGAACACGTAAAAGGAACGGTGACAAGAGGAAAATATGCTGATTTAACCGTTTTTTCACATGATTTAATGGAATTGGACGATCCAGATGTCTTACTTGAAGCAAATGTGGAGATGACAATCATTGGTGGAAAAATCATGTATCAGAGCGAAAAATAGGCTTATTTTACAAGCGTGTTATATAATAGATCTGTCTAGAAATTATTATTTTTGGGGGAGTCAAGAATGAGCATTGCCTATAGCAACGGTCAGTTTGTTGACCTAAATGAACCAGTGATTCCAGTAGAAGAAAGAGGCCACCAGTTTGGGGATGGTGTGTATGAGGTCATTCGTGTTTATCAAGGAAAGCCATTTATGTTAAAAGAGCATTTAGAACGCCTTATTAGAAGTGCTCAAGCTATAAAATTACCGATTGAGGAACGATTAACAGACTATGAACATTTAATTTTAAAGGGGATTGAAAAATCAGGGTTAAGCGATTGTGATGTATATATTCAAATAACACGCGGCATTAGTCCTCGAAATCATTTATTTCCCGATGTTCCAGTTTCCACAACAATGACAGTGAAGCCAAGTAAAATGTTAAATCCAGAACTTAGAGAGCACGGGGTAAAAGCTATTTTTCATCCAGATGAGCGCTGGGCTAATTGCTATATAAAATCACTGAATTTATTGCCGAATATTTTATCGAAGCAAGCTGCCCATGATGCAGGCTGCTTTGAAGCGATTCTTGTGCGTGATGGCTTTGTAACAGAAGGAACAAGTTCAAATGTGTTTATCATTCAAGATGGCAAGGTGTATACTACACCTTTATCTAAGCAAATATTGCCAGGTATTACGAGAATGGCTGTAAAAAAAGCAGCGGAAAATTTGGACATTCCTTTTATCGAGGAAAAATTCACACCAGAACAATTAAAGCAAGCGGATGAAGTGTTTATCACTAGCACGACATCGGAAATTTTGCCTGTTGTTCATATAGAAGGAGAGCAAATCGGTGATGGAAAGCCTGGGGAAATAACAAAATCGTTGTATAAAGAGTTTAAAACGTTCATAAAATCTTTATAACGATTTTGAAGATAAGGAGAATAGGATGGATATTATCGACTTGCATTGTGATGCTTTATGGAAGCTTTCACATGGGAAAGGTGCCATTCGCTATGCTGATTCGCCTCAATTAGATACAAATAAAAATAGATTACGAGAAGGCAATGTTAAAGTACAATGCTTTGCCATTTTTGTGGAACCGGAAATTCAAACCGAACAAAAGTTCCAAGCGGCTTTAGATCAGGTGGATTTGTTTTACTATGAAATATTACGCAAAAATCCAGAGATGAAGCATCTGAAAGCATGGGACGATTTCGACACATTACAAAACGGAGAAATCGGCGCTGTATTAACCCTTGAAGGTGTTGATGCCATTGGTAATGATATAGGAAAGCTTCGTCTTTTATATGAGCTAGGTGTGATGTCTGTCGGATTGACATGGAATTATGCCAATTTAGCAGCAGATGGAGCTCTTGAACCACGTGGGGGAGGGTTAACGGAATTTGGCAGAGAGGTCGTCCGTTTAAACAATGACTACAATGTGCTAACAGATGTGTCTCATTTAAGTGAACGCTCGTTTTGGGATGTGCTGGAACTAGCTGATTATCCGATCGCCAGCCACAGTAATGCAAAGGCATTGTGTCAACATCCTCGCAATTTATCTGATGAACAAGCAAAAGCATTGTTTGCTAAAGGCGGTTTAATTCATGTTGTGTATCATCCATCTTTTTTAAGTGAATCAGGTACAGCCACCTTCTCTGATATTATTAAACATGTTGACCATTTTTGCTCATTAGGGGGAGAAAAGCAAATAGGACTAGGGTCGGATTTTGATGGAATAGATGTGAAAGTAAAAGGGCTTGAAGATGCATCGAAAACGCAGCGGTTGATTAATGAGCTATTGAAGCATTTTTCCGAAGAAGAAGTACGTGGATTTGCTTATCAAAACTTTTTAAATCATCGTCCAAACGTAAAAGAAAAGTAAAAATTGCTGGCTCTAAAAGGGCCAGCAATTTTTTTTACTAGAAAGGTGTTTGTACGAGATCAATTAGGAATATTTTTTAAAAAGAATGATTGTAAAGTAAAAGAAACTGAAATATAATATATTAAAATTCCGAACATTCAGAAAGGGGAGTGGGAACGATTCATTTAGTGGTATCAGAACAGGTGAAAAATTGGATTCGAAAAAAAGGGGGGATTGTAACCATTAGTTTATTTGAGCCAGTTAATTGCTGTGCAGCTGGCCCTGAGGTGACAACCTCTTTGCGCAAACCGAATACTGAACAGTTGTTTAAACATTATAAAGTGGATGACATTTCTTTTTTTATTCATCCTCATATATTCTCAACGTCTGAGCAACTAGAAATTACTTTAAAAGGATTTAGTAAATTCAAATTTTTACAGGTAAGCGGCTTTCGACCGTTTTAAATGAACGAGTAAAGGAGAATTGCATGAAAACGATGCAAAAGCTAAATCCATACTTAAATGAAATGGCGAACCGATATACAGCATGGTTTGACGTTTACCGTCATGATCGGTTAGGAAGTATTCCGCTTGCTTTTAGCGCACATTTTAAGCGACGTGATGAAAAATATTTAGTTACGAAAACGATTAAAGTTTGGAGTATGGAAAATGATCAACATGTATACGTTACAAGTTTAGATCGGCTAGTAACCGTTCAAGATATAGAAAATTTTAAACAAGAGCTGCTAAAAATCGCACAGGAGCAATCGCCAGATCGTCCAGAGCATATGTCGACTGTTCATACAGGTGTGATTGTGACAAATGAGCCAGTGTCTCAAGAGGTAAAACGAAGCGTCAAGAAATTTCGTAAATTAAAGTTTATTAAATATGGTTTGCATGGATGGTATGAAATCTTTATCGGTGTTGTCGATACTCAAAATCGAGAAGCTTACATTCATTCAAAAGGAAAAGAATTTATAAAGCCTTTCATACAATCATTAGGAAATTGAGGTGAAATTTTGTGAACTTTTTAGTGTTATTATTAATCTGTGGAATGATTTTAACTATTGCTTATTTTACTTATGGAAAGTTTATTGAAAATAAGCTTGAAATTGATCCAGCAAGAAAAACACCAGCTGTCGAAATGTCTGATGGAGTAGACTACGTCGCAACGAAAAAGCCCGTATTGCTCGGCCACCATTTCGCAACCATAGCAGGAGGAGGGCCGATTGTTGGACCGATTACCGCTGTTGTTTTTGGATGGCTTCCAGCTGTACTATGGATTTTATTCGGAAGTATTTTTATGGGTGGGGTTCATGATTACACGTCTCTACAAGCTTCCATTCGCCATCGGGGACAATCAATTGGAGCAATTATTAAAGAATATATCGGTCGTCGCGGCCAAACATTGTTTTTGATTTTTTCAATTGCCACGTTAATTTTAATTGTCGGCGTATTCATTATTTTAGTAGCGGATACGTTCTCTGCTGTACCGGAGGCGGCAACGGCATCTGTTCTCTTTATTTTGCTCGCTCCAATATTTGGGGTCATGGTCAATCAAATGCGCATAAACCTTTTTGTCGCTTCTATTTTCGGAATTATCGCAATGTTTTTATCGATTTATATCGGCATGTTGTTTCCAATTCAATTAGATTCAGCCGTTTGGTCCATTATTCTGATTATTTATGCATATGTAGCTTCTGTTCTACCAGTTTGGGTTTTGCTGCAGCCGAGAGATTACTTAAACTCATTCCTTTTATACGGGATGATCATTGGGGCGACAATTGGCGTCATTTTGTTTGCGCCAGAAATTAAGTTCCCTGCATATGTGAGCTTTTATAATGAAAATTTAGGTTATTTATTCCCGATTTTATTTATTACGATTGCTTGTGGAGCATTATCTGGCTTCCATTCATTAGTTTCTTCTGGAACAACCGCAAAACAATTAGATAATGAGAAAAGCGGACGGTTTATTACTTATGGTGGAATGTTAATAGAAGCGTTTTTAGCAGTCATTGCTATCGGCTCTGTTATTTATTTATCACAAGCAGAATTTACAGCTCGTCTAGCTGAATTGAAAACGCCAGTCGGTATGTTTTCTGCTGGAATTGGTGAGTTTATGTCTGCCTTCGGATTACCGATCGAAATTGGAACTTCATTCGTTGCTTTAACCGTATCAGCCTTCTTATTAACATCACTTGATTCGGCAACGAGATTAGGTCGATATGCCGTTCAAGAGTTTTGTGAGGAACGTGCACCAAAAATAGCGAAAAACGCACACGCTTCTACCTTTATTATTGTCGCTTTTGCTGCCATATTAGCACTTTCTGGAACATGGAGCACTGTATGGCCAATATTCGGTGCGGCAAACCAAATGCTTGGTGCTTTAGCGTTATTGGCCGTTACGGCATGGCTGGCTAAACGAAAAACGAAGACGACGTTTACAGCTATTCCGATGGTCATCATGTTTGTGATCACGCTTAGTGCACTGATTGTGATTATGCAGCAAAATTTCATCAAGGGCAACTATATCCTCGTTGTCATAGCGATCGCACTCTTTATCTTATGTATCGCTCTCGTAATCGAAGCATGGCAAACGTTTACAAGAACAAAAAGTACGGATAAAACAATTAAGGCATGATTTTACAGCAATTTAGCATACAAGCACCTCCTATCTTGATGAACCGATATATCTCGATTTTAGAAAATAATGTAAGGTAACAATGTGGGAATAGAGGGAATGATAACCAATCATTTCCCTCTATTTTTTTTGAGAAAAGGCTTGGAAATGCCTTCTATACCAAAAGCTAGAGATCAATTGTCAAGAATGTTGGCAATCTAGCAAGTTATAAAATATTAGAAATGTTGGTAATAATTACGTAATGAATCGATTTGACAATGATGTTACGGTTTTAAAGAGAGAAAATGATAGGAGGTCGTAAAAATGAAACTGAAAAAATTCATTATCTCCTCACTTTTAGCTTTTGCTAGCTTAACGTTCACATCGAATGCGGATGCGGCAAGTGTTCAAACGCACCGTGTTCAAAAAGGAGATACTTTATGGAAAATTGGTATGAATTATGGCGTTTCAGTTTCTCAACTAAAACGAGAGAATCATAGAACGTCTGATCTCATATATATTGGGGAAATTCTTAAAATTCCTCAAACCATTTCTGCTTATGAAAAAGATTTATTAGCCCGATTAGTAGAAGCGGAGGCAAAGGGCGAAGCATATGCAGGAAAAGTTGCGGTAGCGACTGTTGTCTTAAATCGTGTCGATAGTGACCTTTTCCCAAATTCCATTAGTGAGGTCATTTATCAAAAGGATCAATTTACTCCAGTAAAAAATGGTACAATATACAATCCAGCAAGTGAAGCGTCCAAAAAAGCTGTTAATGAAGCGTTAGTATTTCGTGGTCAAGGAAGCGGCTCTCTATATTTCTATAACCCTCAAAAAACTTCAAATTCATGGCTGCGCTCGAAACAAGTAACCGTTGTGATTGGAAACCATGTGTTTGCGAAATAATGTTTTAACTAAAAAGCTCATGGTTAAATAAAAAACGCTTGGATTTTTGATATGATCCCTCTTCAAATGATTGTTAGAACTTATTCAAGGGTTCATATCAATTTTCCGAGCGTTTTTATTAAAAAAACAAGAATAAGTTTACAAAAGTCATATTTCATGTTACCTTATAATAAAATTCATATTAAAAGATTCTACTAGGGGAGTCCAATAGCTTGGACTGAGAGAAGAACGCGCTTAAGTTCTTTGACCCTTGGAACCTGATCTGGGTTATACCAGCGTAGGGAAGTAGAGAATGGGAGTACATATTGATTCTGTACTATTGTCTATTCCATCGGGTTCTCATATTTTGAGAACTCGTATTTTATTCTTCATTCATCACCTCAAGAAAATCCCTCATCTACTCTTCATTGCGCTGTATGTGTAACTTCAGGTCAAAAAATAAGAGAAAGGTAGTGAAGTTACATGAAAAAATTTGATTTTAAAGCGCAGTTTCCAGCAAGCAAAAAGGTGTATGTGGAAGGATCAAGACCAGATATTCGTGTCCCAATGCGAGAAATCGAATTATCGCCAACGCAAACAGAAGCAGGTACATTTGAAAATGAACCAGTACGTGTTTATGATACGAGTGGACCTTATACTGATTCGAATTATGAGCCGGATATTTTTAAAGGGCTGCCTAAATTAAGGAAAAAGTGGATTTTAGAACGTGGAGATGTTGAAGAATACGAAGGACGCGAAGTAAGGCCAGAAGATAATGGTCTGCGTAACGGAACAAAGCCAGAAATCGAACTACCATTTAAACGAAAACCATTAAGGGCGAAAAAAGGGCGTATTGTAACGCAAATGCATTATGCGAAAAAAGGAATTATTACACCGGAAATGGAGTTTATTTCAATTCGGGAAAATATGGATCCAGAATTTGTTCGTCAAGAAGTAGCAGCGGGCCGTGCCATTATTCCATCAAATATTAATCATCCAGAAAGTGAGCCGATGATTATCGGGCGCCATTTTCATGTTAAAATTAATGCGAATATTGGGAATTCGGCAGTAACTTCTTCAATTGAAGAGGAAGTAGAGAAAATGACATGGGCGACACACTGGGGCGCCGATACGATTATGGATTTATCAACGGGAAAAAACATTCATGCAACACGTGAATTTATTATTCGCAATTCACCTGTTCCTGTTGGAACTGTTCCGATTTACCAAGCGCTTGAAAAAGTGAATGGCATTGCTGAAGACTTAACGTGGGAAGTTTATCGAGATACATTAATTGAACAAGCAGAACAAGGTGTCGACTATTTTACCATTCATGCAGGTGTTTTGCTCCGGTACATTCCGATGACCGTCAATCGAACAACGGGAATTGTTTCCCGCGGTGGCTCAATTATGGCACAATGGTGTTTAGCCCATCATAAAGAAAACTTTTTATATACTCATTTTGAGGAAATATGTGAAATATTAAAAACTTATGATATTGCCGTTTCCCTAGGGGATGGTTTGCGGCCAGGCTCGATTGCTGACGCTAACGATGAAGCTCAGTTTGCGGAGCTTGAAACACTTGGTGAGTTAACTGAAATAGCCTGGAAGCATGATGTTCAAGTGATGATTGAAGGGCCTGGCCATGTGCCTATGCACAAAATTAAAGAAAATGTTGAAAAAGAGATTGAAATTTGTAAAGGAGCTCCTTTTTATACGCTTGGGCCATTAACTACGGATATTGCTCCAGGATATGACCATATTACATCGGCAATTGGAGCAGCTATGATTGGCTGGTTCGGTACAGCGATGCTTTGCTATGTCACACCGAAAGAGCATTTAGGCTTGCCAAACAAAGAAGATGTCCGTGAAGGAGTCATTGCTTATAAAATTGCTGCACATGCAGCCGATCTAGCAAAAGGGCATCCAGGGGCACAAAAACGTGATGATGCCTTATCGAAGGCACGCTTTGAGTTTAGATGGCATGACCAGTTTAACTTATCTCTTGATCCCGAACGTGCGCGAGAATATCATGATGAAACGCTACCGAAAGAATCAGCAAAAGTGGCTCATTTCTGCTCCATGTGTGGACCGAAGTTTTGCTCGATGAGAATTTCTCACGACTTGCGTAAAATGGCAAAAGAAGAAGGAAAGACAGAAGAACAACTAATTGAAGAAGGAATGGAGCAAAAGTCGAAGGAGTTCGTCGAGAATGGATCAGTCATTTACAAATAAATATTCCTCTAAAAAAGCCGATTTATTAAGGAAAGAAATTCAGCGATTAAAATGTAGAGTTTATCAGCTAGAACAACAATTAGCAGAAATTCAATTCAACTGTGAGCATGTATTTGTTGAAGAAAGCTTTATCAAAAAATGCACAAAATGTCATTATATCGAAAGCATTTATTATTAACGAATTGGAGCTGCTCATGGTCAAGCAGCTCCTAATGTTTATAAACATTTGAATTTGAATTGCCGGTTTTTATATAAAAGGATAGGGGGCTTTTGTAATGAATTTACAAAAATGAAAGGAGGAGCAAATGCTTACTTTTTATTTTGTTAGGCATGGGGAAACGGAATGGAATCGAGAAAAGCGAATGCAAGGATGGCTTGATTCGGAATTAACCGAAAAAGGTGTCCACGATGCACTCGCATTAGGACATCAATTAAAAGATATTCCGTTTACAGCTGTTTATTCGAGTCCTAGTGCTCGTGCAAAGAAAACGGCTAAAATCATTTTAGAACAAAACCGTTCAAGAAGCATCATCAGCGATGATCGTTTAAAAGAAATTTTTTTAGCGAATTGGCAAGGGAAAACAATAAAAGAAATTGAGAGAGAAGATCCGGAAGCTTTTGATCATTATTTTTACAAACCACATCTTTATCGTCCGAAAATGGGAGAAAGTTTTTATGATGTGCAAAATCGAGCTGTTTCTTTTATAAAGGACAAGCTTGCCAAACATTCGAGCGGGAATATTTTAGTTGTTTCTCATGGCATATTATTAACATTACTATTATTTTCTATAAAGAAGCTGCCGCTCGAAAAATTGTGGCGAGAACCATTGATGGAAGGAACAAGTTTGACTATAGTCAACGTTAAAGATCGACAATTTCAAATATTAACGGAAGGAAACACTGAACATTTGCATGTGAAAGAATATGATAATGAAAAAACAAAAATATTTCCATAGTTTACCAAAGTCAAGAAAACGTTCCCGTTTAATGGGCTGTATATGGATGGCAAAACATCTAAAAAGTTTTTTCCATATTTCGTCCTTCCTACAACGTTTATCTTTTCCAAAAATCATTGTTTTTATTTCTCAGTAGGCCAATTATCGTATCAAATGTTTGAATTGCGGCAACAATAACCGTGTAGGGAGGTGAGATGATGGCAAAAGACGTATTATGTGAAGTGAATAACTGTAAGTATTGGGCGCAAGGCAATAAATGTAGTGCTGAATCAATATATGTTGTAAGCCATGTTGGGAAAATGGCTAGAGATCAAAAAGAAACGGATTGTAAAACGTTTGAACCAGAAGGTATTTAACAATGCGAACATGCAAGGTAGCGAAAAGGCTGTCTTGCATGCTTATCATTGCATCTGTAATATTTTTATTCATCCTCGGCAAACGGCTTCCCAATGATTTTCAACAAAAGCTTTTTTTCCAAATAAGAGGACTTTCGCTATCACCTTTATGGAAATCCATAATGTTTTCATGATGTCTGTCAACTCCTTACGATATCATATGCCAAAACATTTGTTTTGGTGATAGCGTGTACAAAAATGTTGTTCAAGCTGTCACGTTTGACTAAATCCTTCTCCTAATACTTCCGAAGAGTCCATAACAATAACAAATGCTTTTGGATCGATGCTTTTTACGATTTGTTTTAGTTTTGTAAATTCTGATTGGTCTACGACACACATAATAATGTGGCGAACAGAGTTTGTAAAACCGCCTTGTGCGTTTATTTTTGTCACTCCACGGTCAATTTTGTGAAAGATCTCTTGCCGTACCTCTTCTTCTTTTTCCGTAATGATGAGAAATGTTTTCGTACGATGAAATCCTGTTTGGATTAAATCGATTGCTTTGCTCGTTGTGTATAAACCGATTAAGGCATACAAACCTTGTTGTACATCGAAAACAACGATGGCCGCTAATACAATTAATCCGTCTAAAATGGCAACACTTTTTCCTAAAGTAATATGAGAAAATTTATGTAATATTTTTGCTGCTAATGCTGTTCCACCGGTTGAGCCGTTTCCGATAAAGACGATTCCCAATCCAATACCTACGCCTATTCCGCCGAAAAGCCCCCCAAGCAGCGGGTCATTCGTGGCTGGCTGCAGCTCTTTTGTTAAATAAACTGCAAATGGTAAAAAGAGTGAACCGATAACAGATTTGATCGCCTCTTGTTTACCTAATAGAAGATATCCGGCCAGTAATAAAGGGATATTAATTCCCCAAATGACAAACGCTGGCTCCCAATGAAATACAGCTTCGGTGATCGTACTGATTCCACTAACACCACCAGAGGCAACGTGGTTAGGCAAGAGAAAAATATTATAACTAATTGCTACGATCAAGCTCCCAAGCAATATATAGAAAACTTCCATTCCTTTTGTTAAAGGATTTCTTCGTCTTATTACGTCTACCATCGAAGATTCACCTCTTTCGTTTTCTGAATTGATAACGGCAAAATTTTATCCTTTCTTTTGTTTTTTGTAAATAACAACAATGTAAAGCTTTAACGCACTGATTTAGCATATTATCAATGATATTATCGAAGATTTTTATGTAAAAAATATAGTAGTATAATAATCGTCTTTTTTAAACTTTTTGAATTTTTATCTTTTTTTCGTTATATTAGAATGAGATGATTAGAGAAAATGAAAGTTAGAATGGACGATTGCCGATGAACTTATTTATTGAAGTAGTACTTCCTGTTTTTTTTATTTTTTTTGCGGGATATGTGATTCAAAAATGGAAGAAGCTTGACATTAAGTCTGTTTCAACGGTTGCGATTTATTTGTTAAGCCCTTGTCTCGTTTTTCGAACGTTTTATCAAGCCAATCTAAACCGTGAATATGGAAATATGGTGATTTTTTCTTTGTTATTTTTATTTGCGTTTATTTTGCTAACGAAACTGTACAGTAAAATCATGCATTATACAGGTTCAATGGAAAGCGGGTTAATGCTTTCAACCGCTTTTATGAATTCCGGAAATTATGGTGCACCGATCGTATTGTTTGCCTTTGGCGAAAAGGGATTTGCTTATGCGGTGACATTTATGGTTCTTCAATCTGTCATTATGAACGTATTTGGTGTGTACTATGCATTAAGGGGACAATCAGGTGTTAAAATTGCTATTAAAAAAGTGTTTGAAATGCCAGCTACATATGCTGTAATACTTGCCTTATTGGTGCAATTTTCCCACATTACGGTTCCAAAAAATGTCATGATGCCGATTGATTTATTAGCTGATGCGGCGATACCTGTGGCGATGTTAATTCTTGGCATGCAGCTTGCTGAAATCGAACTCGTCAAGATGGATGTAAAAAATGTGGCGTTTGCGACGATTAGTCGGTTAATGATTTCACCGTTTATCGCTTATTTGATTTTGACGATGCTAGGCGTAAATGGATTATTAAAAAGTGTGTTAATTGTGTTATCCTCAATGCCTACGGCTGTTACGACAACAATGTATGCCGTTCAGTTTGATGCGAAGCCAAGGCTTGTTTCGAGCATTGCTTTTGTCACAACACTCACGAGCATTGTTACGATCACCGGATTACTCGTTATATTAAAATAAATGACATTTTTTTACTTATTCTCAGTTTATGATGATAGACGATATCCTCCATTCTTTTGTCACAACTTATATACATTAGCTGGAACTAGTGAAAAATTCCTATGATATAATAGGTTCGAATGATTTGTTTTCATAAAGAGGGAGGACATCGTGCATTACTCATCAGAACAGCTTTTTGAAAAGGCTAAAAGCTTTCTTTACACTTGTTATAAAGAACTAAATGAACTCGATCAACTAGAAGATAGACTAAAAAGGGTGAAAGAAGAAATAGACCTTTACGGTTCTTATAAGCATACGTATGAAGAATTAGAGCATGGTGCAAAAATGGCATGGCGAAATAGCAACCGTTGTATCGGACGATTATTTTGGCAATCACTTCACGTTTTTGATGCAAGAAATTTGCAAACAGAAGAAGAGATTTTTCATGCTCTTATCCGGCATATTCAATTTGCAACAAACAATGGGAAAATTCGTCCTGCCATTACGATATTTCCCCAAAAACAAAATGGTAAAGATCAAGTGAGAATTTGGAATCATCAATTATTAAGATATGCAGGCTATGAAACGGACTCAGGTGTTATAGGGGACCCTGCTTCAATTTCCTTTACAAAAGCTTGTGAACAAATGGGATGGAAAGGAAAACGTACTCCCTTTGACATCTTGCCATTAGTCATTCAAATGGGCGAGCAAACACCAAAATGGTTTGACATTCCAAAAGAAATCGTATTGGAAATTCCAATCACTCATCCTGAACTCAAAGATTTTGAAAATCTACAATTGAAATGGTATGCCGTTCCGATTATTTCTGATATGAAGCTCGAAATAGGCGGTATTGAGTATACGGCAGCACCATTTAATGGTTGGTATATGGGGACGGAAATAGGTGCTAGAAATTTTGCTGATGAAGGCAGATACAATATGTTGCCGAAGGTCGCACAATTAATGGGTCTAAATATGAGCAAAAATCATACATTATGGAAGGATAAAGCACTTGTTGAGTTAAATATAGCTGTTTTACATTCATTTAAAAAATATGGTGTCACGATTGTCGACCATCATACTGCGGCCGTACAATTTAAACATTTTGAAGAACAAGAGGAAAAATGCGGACGGAAGGTAACGGGCGATTGGACATGGCTGATTCCACCATTATCTCCAGCCACAACTCATATTTTTCATAAATCTTATCAAGACAATTACAATTCTCCTAATTATTTTTACCAAAAGAGGCCATATGAATAAAAAAACAGCCGATTTTGGCTGTTTCAGTGTGTAGACAAAGTCTTTATGAAACGAATTTTCAGACTGTAGACAAAGTCTATAGAAAAGACATTTTTCAGTGATATCTTTATTCATGTTCTAATGATTGTTGAACGGCTTGTTTAAGCTTTGTGCATTCATCTTTGCTAAAATCAATCATCCTTTGGTAAATTTTTAAAATGGATTGGCCGTAATGATTTCCTGGAACTGCCCATTTTCCATTTAATTCCTGCCATGTTTTCGCACTTCCTCTCGTTACGAAATGAAAGCGTGGATCGACTAACGGATAATTTTTTGGCAGAGGATCTGTTGAAGCATATGCATATAAGTGCTGCAATTGAGCTAATACACCTTCTCTTGCAGAAGAAAAGCGTGCGCCTTGTTGATTAGGCCCAGTTGCACCAATTCCTGCAAAATTGTTTTGTTCGGGTTTAACCGTTCCCGTAAATCGGAAGTAATTTGTTTCGTGAATGGCTTGTGCAAGAGCGATATCTCCCCGAATGTTATAAATTTTTGAAAGTTCGTAGTAATCCTCTCCTAACAAAGGAGCATTTTCGTTCATGCTTAAAACAAACCGATTGAGCATTTGACCTGATAAAAATGGATGGCCGTTAATCGGAAATCCTTTGTCTGTGAAAAGATTTTCTTCATCAGAATCAGGTGGTTGTTTTGTTCTCTTGCTATTTTCAGAATGAATCTCCGAAGCGATAAAAGCATCTTTTATTCCGTTATTTTTTAACTGTTTAACTTGTTGTTTAGCATGATTCAACATTTTATAGGCTCCTGCCTGAACACGATAAAATTGGGTGCCATTAATGACAGCTGGGACAATAAAAGCATCTATTTTCTTGGATTTTAACATCGATACCCGTTTTTCGGCATTTTTTCTTTCTTTAAAAGAGCCGGCAATCACTTTATAGATAACATCTTTATCATTGGATAGCGGAGGCTTCGGATCCTTTGCTGACAGGTTTAGAGCTTTAGCTAATCCTTCTGCGACAGCCGCTGAGTAATCTTGAATAAAAGATGGATTTGTTAATAATTTAATATCGTTTTGATGATCGATAAACAATGTTTCTAAAAGAATCGCAGGCATTTTCGTTTCACGCAGGACATGGAAATTGGCTCGTTTCTTTCCTCGGTCTTTGATGCTATACTTATTTTTCAACTTATTGATAATTTGGTCATGAATAATGGCTTGATAACGTATCGTTTGCGGGGGAACAGGACCGTTATAAATGTAGCTTTCAAACCCTGATCCACCGCCAGCGTTGACATGGATCGAGCAGAAATAATCGACGTTCTGTATATTTGCCATATTTGTACGTTCGGATAAACTAACGGTTTGATCCGTTGTTCTTGTCATCAGCACTTTCACAGCATATTTTTTTTGTAAATAATCTCTAATCTTTAAGGAAATTTGCAGATTAAAATTTTTTTCTTGATAACCGAATGCTTGGGCTCCGGGATCACTTCCACCATGTCCTGGATCTATCATAATGATGGTCAATCTAAACACCTTCCTTCACAAATAATAAGCATTCATTTGCACATACTCCACTTGATTCTTTACCGATGTGATGTTGCAGAATCGGATGCTTCCATTCAAAGAATGAAAAGGACTTATCGAAATTTTTTGTTTACCATATTCTCATACCCGTAATAAATGATGACCTTTTTAAATTTTGCATAATTCTAGTTAAAAGGTCTGGAACGCTTAAATAAATAAGACCGTTTCCTTCCAATGATTTGGAATAACCGAGTGGGATTGTTCGTTTTATGAGTTGAGCATATAGCTCTGGTTCTGTCAGCTTTCGTTGAAATTCTTTTTCTGATTGTTGCTTAATCAAGGCTAAGGCTCCGGAAATATGTGGTGTGGCCATCGAAGTTCCGCTTAAATAAGCATATTTCCCATTTGGTATCGTAGATAAAATTTTTTCTCCTGGGGCAACAACATCTACTTCTTTATTGGAGTTTGTAAAGTGGGAGGATTGTCTGTTAAGCGAAATAGCACCAACGGATATGACTTCGTTATACGCTCCAGGGTAGGAAAATTCGTCGGTTGAGTCATTTCCGTCACCTTCGTTTCCAGCAGCACAAACGACTAAAATATCTTGATTCACCGCATTTTTAATAGCTTGATAAAGCTGTGGATGGTTGGAAGGGCCTCCTAAAGACATCGAGATGATATCGACTTTTTGTTTCACTGCGTAGTTGATTGCATTCACAATCCACTCGTATCGGCCTGTTGCAGATCCTCGTTGATTTGGATCGCTTGCTAGTACCTTTAAAATTAATAGTTTTGCTTCTGGGGCTATTCCGACGACACCTTGATTATTTTCTCGGGCTGCAATAGTTCCAGCAACATGGGTACCGTGCCCGTTATAATCTGTTATTTTTCGTGGATCACCGTTATCATCAGTTGTGAAATTTCGACCGCCAATAATTTGACCTTTTAAGTCAGGATGATGAATATCACAGCCAGTATCAAGGACAGCAATCGTCACCCCTTTTCCTTTAATTCCCTCACGCCATAATGCTGGTGCCTGAACCATTTGTATGCCTTCAGGTATTTCTTTCACTTGATCAATCGTTTCCACAGATGAGTATGGCATTAACGAAACCTTATGTTCAAGCATACAACCACTCCTATTCTTAAACATTTAAATTCTCCATGCACATACTTCATCTTATGTGCTTTTCTAAATTATTGAGAATGATTTTTGAACACAAAAGATCAAACACGTGGTCGGACAAAGCACATTTGTCCGACCATCGATTTTTGTTCGGTTCACGTCATGCAATAGCGTGACATCACAAGCGTTCGTTTGCCTATGACAGTCGAAAAACTAAAGTAAGGCGCAATCTTTTAGAAATGAGCCTAATAAAAAGATTTCATTTGTCCTGCATAGAGGAACATGAGAGTACTTGGAAAAAATTCTTTTTATTTATAATGTAAGCATGGTAAGCGCTACCATCGATACTATTATTGAAAAGGAAAAGGAGAGAAAGGGAATGAGCAACAAACATACCGTTATCGTTGTTGGTGCCGGTCCGGTCGGTTTAGTGGCTGGATTGGCATTGAAAAAAAGAGGAATTTCTTCCGTAGTCATTGAAGCGGAACCAAAAGACCGTCAACGACCTGGAAGCAGAGCCATCTATCTTCATAACGCAACATTAGATTTACTCGAAAGCATTGATGAAGGACTAGGATTTGAAATTGCTAGAAATGGAATCGTTTGGCCAATTAAGCGGACGCTTTATAAAGGAAAAGAAGTATATGTGAAAAATTATGGAAAGACAGATACAAGCGATCCGACAAAACTTCCACCATTTACCTCTTTGCATCAACACGATATCGAATCGATTCTTTATGACTATTGCGTGAAAGCTGGGGTTGAATTTGTATGGGATACACCGATTAAGGAAGTCGTACCAGAAGAGGATGGCATTAAAGTTATAACCAAAAAAGGAGAAATTTGGGAAGCGGAGTATGTCATCGGCTGTGATGGGGCACGCTCTGTCGTTCGTGAAACAGCTGGTTTGAAATTTGAAGGACCGCGGACGAAGGACACTTTCCTTGTCGTGGATGTAGAAGAGGACGAACATGATCCTTTGCCATTAGAGCGGGTATTCCATTATCAGCATCCTGCTATGGGTGGAAGAAATGTGATGTTTGTTCCATTCAAAGGTGGATGGAGAATTGACCTTCAGTTATTGGAAGACGATGATCCAAATAACTATACAGAAGTGGAAGGAGTTAAAAAGTGGCTTCCTAAAGTAATGCATCCGAAATATGCTGAACGAATTACTTGGGTTTCATCCTACCGTTTCCATCAAGTTGTGGCCAATTCGTATACAGATGAAAAACGAAGAGTTCTTTTAGCAGGGGAAGCTGCGCATTTATTTGCACCATTTGGCGCCAGAGGCCTTAATTCAGGTGTACCGGATGCCCTTATTGCCGTAAAAGGAATTGAACAGGCTCTCAAAGTGACAAGTGAACAAAAAAGACGTGAAGCGATTGACAAAGCAGCAAACGAACGGAGAATCGCTGGATTATGGAATCGTAACAGTTCATCTACAGCCTTGCACCATCTTCAAGGGAATTCACCAGAAATGAATTTAAAACGGGAGATTGCTGCATCATTAACGGCGATTGTTCCAAAATTAGGAAGATGGTTGGATGAGGGGCCTTATGGTCCAAAATACGGTCCGCCTGAATTAACAACGAAATATTAAACAAAAAAGGGGTGATATCGATGTCGATCACGATTATCGACCATCAACCGGTTTACGATTTTAAACATGATCGTGTCAACCAATTGTCAGAGCGATTGTTAAATATAAACTGGTACCATCGTGTAGGAATGATTGACAACAGGGCAAAGGAAAAAGTGGAAATGTTTATGGATGCTTTCCATATCTCGAATTACGATGTAAGTTGGCTTGAAAAAGAGGATATAAATAACTGTTATGAAATGATTTCGCTACAAAACAGCGATTTATGGGAAGTGTTGAAGGTTCTTCCGGACCAATTAAAAGATAAAATTGACGAATCTGGAAAAGGAAAATTGTTAGAGGAAATCGTTTATCACCTTCCTGAAATGGTATATCATGAAGTCTTTAAACAAGCATTTCAGACATTTGCGAAACAAGAGACCGTTCGGTTTTTCATTGGCCATAGCTTATATATTAGCTTATTGGCCTGTACATGGGAATTAATTTCAGATTTAAAAGGATGGGAAGAAAATCCATTTGCATATTTAGTCGACGTATTAGAAATGGGGCATGTTCCAATAGGTCCGAACGGTCAAACATTTTATCTATTGTAAAATTTCAAAGGTAAAGGCAATTTATACATTTTAATCCATATTATAAAAGATTGTTTCAAGTTTGAAATATAAAAAGCCTGCTTTCAAGTGGAAGCAGGCTTTTATGCTGGTAGAAAACGCTTTCGAAATTTATGAAACTCGTTTGCTGCGTTTGTCAACTACTCTCTTCGCTTTCATCGTAAAGCGCGGCAAGTGGTTATCTGGCACTTTCTCAACTTGAATTCTTAACCCAATTCTCTCTCTTAATTTGGTTGCGAGCGATGGGACAATTTCATCTGAATTTGATTCGATTTCTACTTTTATTTGATCCATTTCATTTTCTGTATAATAGACGATGCGGAACTCTTTTACTTCACTATATTCCCGAATAATGGATTCAATGGAGGACGGATAAATATTAATTCCCCGAATGACGACCATGTCGTCAGCACGTCCGATAATTCCTTCAGGCAAAAATTGATAAGGATTGCCGCATGGACACTTTTTGTTTGAGCGAATGACCATATCGCCTGTCCGATAGCGTAGAGCGGGGTAGCCATCTCTCCCTAAGTTAGTGAGTACTAATTCCCCTTTTTCGCCAATTGCAACAGGCTTTAATGTCTTCGGATCAATCACTTCAGCGATAAATTCAGATTCGTTAATGTGTAGACCATTTTGCTCCGAACAGGAGTATCCATAGGCTCCCATTTCTGTCATTCCTACATGGTCATATAATTTGGCCCCCCACAAGCTTTCAATTTGGTTCCGTGTGGAAGGAACAGATCCTCCAGGTTCTCCAGCTGTAATAATGGTCCGAACAGGTGAGTTTTGAATATCGATTCCGTTTTCCTTAGCAACCTCTGCTAAATGCAAGGCATAGCTTGGTGTGCAAAGAAGAACCGTTGCTTGATTTTCCATCATATTACGCAAACGTTCGACAGATGACTGACTTCCGGATGAGATGACGAGTGCTCCTAATCTCTTAGCAGCTTCAAATGCGGCCCAAAATCCAATAAAAGGCCCAAACGAAAAAGCTAGAAAAATATGATCTTTTTTTGTGACACCGCTGGAACGGTATACTTCGATCCAGCAAGTTTCCCACCAATCAAAAGTTTTTTTCGTATCTAATATTTTTAACGGTCTCCCTGTCGTTCCCGAAGTTTGATGGTATCGGACATATTCTTCCAAAGGATACGAATGATTTTGACCATAGGGAGGGTGCTTTTTTTGATCATCGACGAGTTCTTTTTTTGTTGTGAAAGGTAAAGTTGTGATTTCCTCCAATGATCGCAGAGGCAATGTAATATTTTGAAGCTTTTTATGATAAAATTCATTATGGCTTTTGACGAATATTAATAATTCGTTTAGCTTTTTTAATTGCCGCTCCTTCAATTCGAATTCTTGTGCGTACACGACCATGAAAATTCCCCCTTTGATTACTTTATTAACTCAAGAATAATGAAAGGTAAAAGTGGGAGAAAAGGGGCTTATTCTTGTATATGAAACTGAATATTCGAAATATAAAAATTATTAATGAAACTTAAGCGTTTATTTTTACATAACCTAAATGCTCCGAAATCTTTTGTGCTGCTTTTGTAATGTTTTCGATAAAGATCGGATACCGTTCTTCCGTTATTCTTGAGGTGGAGCCGACCATGGATAGAGAGGAAACAACTTTCCCAGTATAGTCGCGAATCGGCGCAGCAATTCCTACATAGCCGACAAAAAAATCATCTTTTGAAATAGCGAACCCTTGTTTTTTAATTTTTTTCAATTTATTTTTTAGCAAGTCAGGATCTGTTATCGTATAGGGGGTATAAGCATATAAATTTTTAGATAAAACTTTATCAATTGTTTTTTTACTTTGATAGGCTAAAATACATAATCCTTCACTTGTGCAATGAATCGGATTTTTTCTCCCTATGTATGTGAGTAATCGATCAGGTTGGCTGCTTTCAATTCGAAACAAATAGACCACTTGCTCCTCTTCTAAAAGACAAATATGTGCAGATTCATTCAGTGTGTCGACAAGCTTTCTGACAATGGGTAGAGCTTCTTTATATAATTCGTGGTGGCTGAAAATAACCCCTCCTAACGTTAAAATAGATAGACCTAATCGGTATTTATTCGTACGGGGGTTTTTCGACAAAAATCCTTCTTTTACAAGCAATGAAACGAGACGGTGAGCACTGCTTTTCGGAATGTTTAATTTTCTTGAGATTTCCATAATCCCAAGCTCTTTTTGTTTCGGAGAATAAAGGCGTAAGATTTTCATTGCGTTTTTCACAGATGACAGCAAATATTTTTCACTCATCTTAGTTTCCCCCTTGTTGGTTTATTTTGGAGAAAGAATCGTTTTGTTTTCGCTGTTTAATTAAAACTGAAATTCGCTCACCTGCATTGACAACTTTTTTAACTAGCTGTGGCAGGTTCATAGCATTGATTCGTTTTATAGGACCCGTAATATTAACAGATGCGATTACTTTGTTTTTTTCATTAAAAATAGGTGCAGCGATACCGATAATGCCACGTTGAAATTCTTGATTAGAGACCACATAGCCTTCATTTTGTACTTTTAATAATTTTTTTCTTAATTCGTCAGGTGAGGTGATTGTGTTAGGAGCGAATTTTTTTAACGGTTGTGAACAAATGAAATCAATCGTTTCCTTCTCTTCAAATGCTAAAATAGCTTGGCCTGCACTTGTGCAATAAGCAGGATTTCTTCTACCAATATGTGTATATTCCATTTTAGTAGGGTAAGCGCATTCAATTTTTTGTAAATAAATGATTTCTTTCCCCTCTAATATGGAGATATGAGAATTTTCACCTGTTTCTTCTGTTAATACATTAAGGACTGGTGTAGCTTCATTTAAAATTTTCAGCTGGGAGCTCACAATATTCGTTAATCTCAAAATAGAAGCTCCTAAGCTGTAATAATTGGAATTCATATCTTTGTAAACAAACCCTTCACTGGCTAAACTTGTTAAAAGACGATGAGCCGTGCTTTTAGCAATGTTTAGCTTTTCCGCAATATCTGTAACCCCTAGTTCTGGCTCGTCCATGGAAAAGCTTTTTAAAATTTTTAATGCATTTTCAACAGAGGATGATGTTGTTTTTTTGGATTCATTCATCGTATCACCTACTTTTGTTATTGTTTTTTAGAAATTATGAAATGTTCTGTATATAAGAAAAATAATGTATTTTTCACCTTTTTTCAATATTAAGATAAAAATACATGATTAACAATGAAAGGGGTTACAACTGTGAAGCTAGTAACGTTTACACAAGAAGGTACGACCCGCATTGGGGCTGTAGAAAACGGTAAAGTCGTAGATTTAAATCATGCCTTTCAAAGCTTGCTGAAATCAGAAGGGAAATTACGTTACAAACAAATTGCGGAAGCATATGTTCCAGCAGATATGAACGGATTTTTAGAAGGCGGAGAGGAAAGCATGGATTTCGCCAGAAAAGCGATTGATTTCGCCTTAAACTATGAACAAGTAAACGGTCATAAGCTTGTTTATGCAAAAGACGATGTAAAAATAGAAGCACCTGTTCCGAAACCAGGAAAAATCATTTGCGTTGGCCATAACTATCGGGAACATATTTTAGAAATGGGGCGAGAAATTCCAAAATATCCAGTCGTATTTGCGAAATTTGCCAATACTGTGATTGGTCCAGAAGATGACATTCCATATTACCCGATATCCGATCAGCTTGATTATGAAGCAGAATTTGCTTTTGTTGTTGGAAAGCGTGCGCGCAATGTTTCTCAAGCAGATGCTTTACAATATGTAGCTGGCTATACGATTGTCAATGATGTATCTTATCGGGATCTACAGCGCCGTACACTTCAATGGCTTCAAGGAAAAACAGTGGATGGTAGTGCGCCAATGGGTCCATGGTTAGTTACAACTGATGAGCTGACAGATCCATCTGGATTGGAAGTTGTTTTAACGGTAAATGGTGAAGAACGGCAACGCTCCAACACGAAAAATCTTGTTTTTACTGTTCCGTATTTAGTTGAATTTTTATCGGGTTTAATGACACTCGAACCAGGGGATGTCATCTTAACAGGAACACCAGGTGGAGTCGGTGTAGCTCGTAATCCGCAAGCGTTTCTGAAAGATGGAGATGTTGTGCGGATCGAAATTGATGGCATTGGCACATTGGAAAACAAAGTAAAAAGCATCAAGGAGGGATGAACAAGTGGCATCAATGAACGAGGCGATTGAAAGCATTCAACATTCGCTTAATCAAATGATTGAAACATCCAAAAATCTTTCGGAAAAATCAATCCGTTGGCAGCCTTCTGAAGATGAATGGTCCATTATGCAAATTCTTTGCCACGTAGAGGAAGCGATCCCCTACTGGCTAAATGAGATTGAAAAATTGCTTGAATCTCCAGGTATTGAGTGGGGTAGAGGTCTTAAGGATGAAAAAAGGCTTGCTGCAGTTACGAACACAGAAAATCGGGAAATTTCGGATGTTTTAAGAAATCTAGAAAATGTCAAAGAGCAAGTGGACAAAGTGTTAAGCCAATTAACGGAACAACAATTAAAAGCGGAAGCGCCGAGCCGCAATCCACGTTTTGGAACAAAGCCGATTTCTTTTATTGTCGATCATCTTCTTGTCGAGCATGCAAGCAAACACGTTAGCCAAATAAAGCGAAACTTATCGAAGCTGCCATCATAACGATTTTAAACCGTTAAAAAGGAGGGGTTTGAATGGCGGAGAAAAATGATTTTTTTAAAAGTAAAGTCGTACAAGATTTTACAAAGGACATTGAACAGATTCATTTAGGTCCACTATGGGATGCCATTCCAGATTTAATGCATCGCCAACCGACACCACAGGCAGAAGCGTATCTTTGGAAATGGAAAACGCTTTATAAAAAGTTAATGGAAGCAACGGACATTTTCACGCCAGAACGGGGAGGAGAAAGAAGAGCTATATACTTTCAAAATCCAGGATTAACATACCGCAAGCCATGGGGATGGGCTTCAACGACGCAAACGTTATATGCGGCTGTCCAATTAATTCTTCCTGGTGAGGTGGCACCGTCACATAGACATACTCAAAGCGCTCTTCGTTTTATTAGTCAAGGAAAAGGTGCCTATACAATTGTTCAAGGAGAACGGATTTTTATGGAAGAGGGAGATTACCTCATTACTCCGAAAGGATTATGGCATGGTCATGCACATCCAGGTGATGAGCCAATGATTTGGATGGACTGTCTAGATATCCCTACAATTTATTCAATTGGCGGCACTTTCTTCGACCCTTATCCAGAAGGTATCGAACAACCAAAAGTTCCAGATAATTTTTCCTCTCAAAAATATGAAGGTGGTATGGTTCGTCCAATTTCTGACCGTAAACCGAAAATAGCCCCATTAGGATCCTATAAATGGAAGCAGACAGAAGCGGCTATACAAGGTTTAAAACGGTTGGACCCAGATCCGTATGATGGATATGCTGTAGAATATATTAACCCATCCACTGGGAAAACTGCCAACCCGACAATCGCTTCATGGATGCAGTTTCTTCCGAAAGACTTTCATTCGAAAGCTCATCGTCATACGCACGCAACCATTTACCATGTTTTTAAAGGTTCGGGATACAGCATTATTAATGGTGTTCGCTTTGATTGGGAAAAAGGCGACTTCTTTGTCATTCCAAATTGGGCATGGCATGAACATGTTGCTGAGGAGGATGCTTACTTATTCTCTGCAAATGATTTGCCAATTATGGAGCGGTTTGATGTGGAACGAGAGGAAGCATATGAAGAAAATAACGGACATCAGCCAATAACGGGAGAATTTGCCCCTGTATTGCTTTAATATTTTATAAATCAAATAGTCATAGAGTTTTTCGTACGAATAAAACGATGCGGCACAACAAAGAAAATCCCTTAGTTGTGCCGTATCTTCTTAAAAGCTGTTTTACGCATATTAATGATCAAACTGTAAATGATGCACCGAATATTCCATTTGGAGGAACGAAAGCGAGCGGTTTAGGCCGGTTCGGAAATCCATGGGTTGTAGAGGAATTTACATCGATGAAATGGATTTCTGTTCAAACGAAACCGAGGGAGTATCCATTTTAAACATTTTTCGGTAGTGCTAACAGTCATATCGTGGGACAATTTGCCGCTTCCTTGTTTTAGGGATATACCTGTTCGTAAACCTAAAACAACGAAGGCGGCATTTTTTTGTCTTTAAGCAAAGGGGGAGAAAAGAACTTCTCCATCATGATAAATGAAACGAGGGGGGCTATTATTGAAGAGTTGATTTTTTATTAAGAATACTTTTCCGATCCACCCGCTGCTGTACAAAAAGGAAGTATAATACTAATCCTACCAACACGTAAAAGGAGCTATAAAAATATAAAGATTGAAATCCGATAAAGGAAACGACTGCTCCTGTTAAGAAAGACCCGACACCGATGCCGATGTCGAAAATGGATAAAAAGGTGCTGAGAGCTGAGGCTCTTCTAGATGGAGATACGACTTGAATGGCCATTGTTTGAAAACTTGGAAACAACGTTCCCCAACCAAGCCCAATTAACAAAGCACTTAATAAATAGACGAAAGATGTATGAGCCATGCTTAAAATAAATAATCCGAGGGCAAATGATATGATGGAAGGGATGACAATGACATTAGCGCCAAACTTGTCGAACCATCTTCCTGTAAATGGTCGAGAAATAAGCAGGATGATGGCATAAACAACAAAAAACAAATTCGAACTAGCGCCTAGTTGCAATCTTTCAGCATAAACAGAGACGAACGATAAGACGGTAGAATAAGCAAATGCTAAAAAGGCAGCATTGAGTGCAATAGGAAATACGGATACTTCCAAAAGCTTTTCAAGATTAAAATGAATTTGGAATAGTTCTTTTTTACTTCGCAGTGATTTGGTTTCATGTAAGTTGATGATTCCTCCGGTAAAAAGTGCTCCAACAGAGCAAATAAGTGCAATAGCGAGCATTGCGAAAGAACCCCAATGATCGTAAGAGGAAAGTCCTAGAAACGGTCCGACTACCATAGCAAAATTAGAAGATAAAATAAAATAGCCCATTCCTTCTCCTTTTCGAGAATCTGGTACAATATCGGCAACGATCGCCCCTGTAGTGGTGGTTGCGATCCCGAAGCCAATTCCGTGCAGAAAACGAATGATTAACAATAAGACGATTGAACGGACAAACAAATAGGAAACAGAGGCGATCACAAAAATGATAAGGGAGATCACAAGCATCTTTCGTTTACCAATCTTCTTCATAAATTGATCAACGAATGGACGTGAAATGATAGCTGCAAACAAATAAACCATGGCGATTAATCCAGCTAAAGCCTCACTGCTTTTTAAATCTTGAATAACAAAGATCGGCAATGTTACTAGCAAATAATAATAGTTGATAAAAAGAAAGAAATTACAGATCGAAATATTCATAAAATTTTTTGTCCACAACTTTTCTTCCATCATGAATGGTCCCTTCTTTGAGAAAAAATTTTTATCCTTTCAATCTGCACCTAATAAGAGAGAAAACATTTCATGTTTATCTCTTTTATAAAGGTTTAATTTGGGGCAACATGTCTTTTTAACCCGTTTTCTTTAATCAGCGAGTATTGTTCTCACACTGCGACAGCTCCTTGAATCAGGCGGCCAAACGGAAAGATCAAACGGAAAATCTGATCCAGGTACTACCCGATCTTCTCCGACCGTTTGGATTAAAAATTCAACGCTTTGTTGATCCCATAAAACATTGTCATACCAAAAACGTTTTAAATATTCTTTTGGGGGTGCTGTCAAATTCTTCGAAACCGCTGGCCATTTCTCGTATCCTTTTGTCATTCTGCCTATTTGGTACGGTAAAAAACCTCCTCCATGAGCAAACAATATTTTGACATTTGGAAAGCGGTCGATTAGTCCGCTTAATAAAATGTCGGTTGCACAAACTGTAGTTTCCCACGGAACACCGATTAAATTCGGCATCATTCTTCTTTTTAATCGCGGATCTTCACTTAGTAGCGGATGAATGAACACAATTGCTTTCAGCCGATTGGCTTCTTCAAAAAACGGAATAAACCTTTTGTCAGAAAGCATATGCCCTGATGCACCTGGACCAATAATGACTCCTTTTAAGCCACACTTCATCGCATCGTTTAACACTTGAGCAGCTTGATCCGGATTGTTTAGTGGAACTGTTGCCAACGCTGATAGCTTGGCTGGAAAGAATTGAACGAGCTTAACTAACGAATCGTTGTACACGGTGGATAGTTCATAGGTGATTTCTTCTGGAAAATCATACATAAAAAGTTGCGGAATTGGTGAAATGACGGAATGCTTTATACCTGCTTTAGATTGTTCTTCAATATAAAGATTGATATCAACAAATGTTTTCTTTAACTCAAATCCCCATTTATGATTGATCATTAAAAATTCTTCCTTGTTTTCTTCCTTTTTCACCCATTGTGCATGAATTGTTTCTTTTTGTTCCTTCACCCATTCAATAACATTTGCAGGGATGAAATGAGTATGAAAATCATACATTTCTCTACTCTCCTTAAACTTTCATTTAATATTTTATATATCCCATTCTTTCTGAAACTTCTTTACTAGCAGCCATTACCTGTTTTGCGATTGATTTTAATTTATGAATGGGAATTCGCTGTTTCGGTCCGACTACGGAAAGAGCGGCAATAACTTTTCCTGTATAATCATAAATTGGGGCGGCTATAGAATTAACTCCTTCAGACAATTCTTCTAAACTAAAGGCGTACCCATCTTCCTTTATCTTTGCTAAATGAGAACGAAGCTTTTCTGGATTTGTAATGGTGTTTTTTGTAAATGCAGTTAATCCTTTTGCTACCACATTGTTGATGATTTCTTCTTCAGAAAATGCTAAAAGCACTTTTCCTGAGCTTGTACAATAAGGTGGATTGCGCCTGCCAATATGGGTTAAAAACCTGACAGGATGATGACATTCTACTTTTTGTAAATAAACGACCTCTAAATCGTCTAAGACTGAAATGTGAGCGGTTTCTCCAATGTTCTCCACCAATTTATTTAAAACTGGCTGGGATTCCCGGTATACATCCATGTTGCTAAATAAAACACCACTCAATGATAAAATGGATAAGCCTAATCTGTATTTCTTTGTTTCAGGATCCTTATAGACAAACCCTTCACTTGCTAGTGTTTTCATAGTTCGGCTTACTGTACTTTTATTGATTCCGAGTGAGCTGGATAGATCACTGATTTTTTTTTCTGGTTCATCCATTGTAAAGCTCTTTAAAATTCTTAAAGCATTTTTGATCGAAGAAAGTTGATTTTTATCTTCGTTTCCGTTCACATCTATTTTTCCCCCTTTTTTATGTTTCATATAATACAACACAAGTGCTGTATATGAGAGAATATAGCAGATTCATAAATATTTGAAAAGAAAAAAATAAAATCTTTTGAAATTTATAAATATTTTCATGAATGTTGCTTTATATGCAACAATAGTATTGAAAATGCAACGAATGAAAATTAACATTAATGTCACAACGAATTTTTTAAAGGAGGGCTATTGATGACGATTGAATTATCTATGTTAGTACCGCATGTACCGAGTATGTGTCATTTTGATCAAGTCCCTGATTTCCAAAAGGAATTGGCTGTTGAGATGAAGAAGGTGTCAAAAAAAATTTACGATCTTAAAGCGGATGTTATTGTCCTAGTTTCTTGCCACTGGCCGTCGACCTTTTTCCATTATGTGAATTGCACGCCAGTCCATAAAGGGATTTTAACTGCTAATGAATGTCCTGATTTAATTCGTGACGTTCCATATGATTATCCAGGAGACAAGCAATTGGGAGATGATCTTGTGAAAGTTGGGCAAGATGCTGGATTGCAAGTATTAGGAGTGGACGACCCTCATTACGTGTGGGACTATGGAACAGTTGTACCGTTGAAATATCTCGTACCTAACGGGGATATACCTGTTGTCAACTTATCCGTTACACTAGCCGCAACGTTAGATGAAACATATCGGTGGGGACAGCTAATTCGGCAAGTTTTACAAGAAAGTAAAAAGAAGGTTGTTTTTGTCTCAAGTGGAGCACTGTCACACAATTTAGTTCGCGGCAGGCACAATAAACCAACTGCTTCAGAACATGCTTTAGACAAACAGTTTATCGACTATATGTTAAAGAAAGAATATGAGGCCGCCTACAATATGCTTCCTCAATATGCTAGATTAGCAAAAGTGGAGTCTGGTGGACGGCACCTTGCGATGTTATTAAGTATTCTAGAAGATCATGACCAACCACAATATTTGGCAGACGGTCAATCTTCGGGAAGCTGGAACGCGCTCATTACATTTGATAAAACGGAACAGCCTACTGTTCAAAAGAGTTGACTATTCTGGCTTCATTAAAATAAAAATGGAAATGACAAAAATTTAAAAAATTATCTATTAGTTTCATATAGAAGAAAATCGCTATCGTTTTATAAAAAATGAAAGATTATCATAAATCTCGAATACAAAATATTTAAAATTTTCAATTATGTAAGCGTTTGCTACTATAGGGGGGATATGATGAAAAATCGTTTGCTGAAAACTTCTTTCATGTTAACACTTATTTTGTCCATGTTGATTTTTGCAGGCTGTTCATCGAATTCTGCAGGAGGATCCAGTGAATCGAGCGGGGAATCACTTGAATTTAAAATGGGTCATATGAACTCGCCTGACCATGTACAGGATAAAGATTCTATGAGGCCATTCAGTGAAGAGGTTGCTAAATTAACAGATAACCGCGTCAAATTTAAAATATATCCAGGTGGAGCATTAGGAGGTCCAAAAGAAACATACGATAACATTGTAACGGGCATTATGGATGCAGGATGGGGGTTACAAGGATATAATGCTGGTAAATTCCCAGTTCACTCGGTGCTGCAATTGCCGTTTCTCCCAGATGGAAAAAGTGGTGCAGAATTAAGTGTCGTTGCCCAAAAATTATATGATGAATTTCCAGAAATTCAAAAAGAATATTCCGATGTCAAACTTTTATGGGTACATGCAGCTGATCCTTATGCCATCATTACGAAAGGAAAAGCTGTCCGCACATTCGAGGATGTAAAGGGATTAAAGCTTCGTACACCTTCCGTTGAAGCAGGTGAAATGATTAAATCTTGGGGAGCGACGCCTGTTTCCGTGCCTGCACCAGAAATTTACGATGCCATGCAAAAAGGGGTCATTGATGGCGGTGTACTTCCTGTTGCAGCGATTAAAGACTTTAACTTATTTGATGTTGTAGATTACGTCACACTTGGGAATTTCAACACAAGTATTTATTATGTAGCGATGAACAAAGACAGCTGGAATAAAATTTCACCAGAAGACCAAAAGGTTATTGAAGAAAAGCTGCTAGGTGTTCCAATGGCAGAAAGATCTGGTAAAGCCTTTGACAAACAGAAAGAGCTTGCCGAAAAAGAAGCGAAGGAAAACGGTACGGAATTTATCACATTACCTGAAAATGAATTGGAAAAGTTTAAAAAAGCTTCTGAAGTTGTCACGGAAAAATGGTTATCAGATATGGAAAAGAAAGGGATTGATGGTCATAAAATTTATGACCGAACTGTGGAACTAATTAAAGGAAATTAAATTAAATTTTCGGTGTTCAATACCTGTGTACAACATTTTATGGATTCATCATGATACAGAAACGTACACAGGTATTAGTTTACTTTTTCGCATGCTGACAATGTGAGGTGATGGTAGATGAAAATAGAAGGCAAGGAAAATTTAAACCCGGACTTTTCACAAGTACAAGTAAATTCTAAGCAAGTAACAGTTGATTGGCTCAACAAACTAGACAAGTTCATTTACCAGTTGAATAATGTTCTTCATTCCCTTTCAAGCATTTTATTATTTCTCCTTATGTTTTTGACGACTGCCGATGTTATAGGGAGATATTTTTTTAACAAACCTGTCACCGGAACATATGAAATAACGGGATTGGCTTTAGCCGTCATTATTTTCTTCAGTTTGGGGATGACACAGATAAAAAAAGAACATATCGAAATTGATTTTTTAACGAATAAACTGCCGGAAAAAATCCAATATGTAATTTATGCTGTTAGTTCATTCATTTTATTCATTTTGCTCCTTTTAACAACTTGGAAGCTGTTTGAATATGGGAATAGGATTTTTATAGGAAATGAAACAAGTGGTGATCTTGGGATCCCGTTATACATCTTTGTTTTTACCGCTGCAATTGGATCTCTTTGTTTTATGCTCACCTTTCTATTAGACTTTTTAAAATCTTTGCTTAAGGTGGTGAAATCATGAGCCCAGAAATGACAGGAGTTGTTGGAATCATTTTACTCATTGTCCTCATTCTTTTGCGAGTGTCGGTAGGTTTATCACTCTTTTTAGTTGGTTTTCTAGGGGTGTCACTGTTAGCAGGATGGGAGGTAGGACTTTCTCAATTAGGAACATCAGCTTTTGGACAAGTGAATAATTACAGTTTAAGTGTCATTCCGCTTTTTATCTTAATGGGAATGTTCATGTCAAACACTGGGCTTGGAAAGGATCTCTTCAATGCTGTTGACAAATGGCTTGGACATTTCCGTGGGGGGCTAGCGATTGCAACGATTGGTGCTAGTTCCATTTTTGCAGCGATTTCTGGCTCAAGTAATGCTACAACTGCCACTTTAGCGAAAATTGCTATACCTGAGATGAATCAATACAACTATAAAACAACCTTTTCTACGGCAGCGGTAGCGGCTGGTGGAACATTAGGAATTCTTATTCCTCCTAGTGTCATCTTAATTTTGTACGGTGCTCTAACGTCAGAGCCAATTGGGCCGTTACTTATCGGTGGACTAATTCCTGGAATCATCATGACAGTGCTTTTTATGATCATGATTAACATTCAAGTTCGCTTAAATCCTTCCATCGCTCCAAAAAAGGAACAGCAAGCAAGTTTAAGAGAAAAAATTTACTCCTTAAAAAGCATTTGGCCTTTTTTGCTAGTCTTCGTCATTAGTATAGGAGGCATTTATTTTGGCGTATTTACACCGAGCGAAGCAGGTGGCATCGGGGCTATGGGTGCCTTTATCATCACATCCATGACGAAAAAGTTAAGCTGGTCTAAACTCAGGTCTTCATTGGACGAAACACTTCGATTAACAGCTATGCTTTTTTTAATATTAATCGGCGCTTCGTTGTTTGGAAAGTTTTTAGCACTTAGCCAAATTCCGATGACATTAACAGCTTTAGTAGGATCACTTGATGTCTCTCCTTATTTAATCATGGCTTTGATTTTAATCGTTTATTTCTTCCTCGGCATGTTTTTAGAAGGAATTGCTATTATGGTATTAACCTTGCCAATTGTATATCCGATTGTTACACAATTAGGATTTGATGGGCTTTGGTTTGGCATCATTATGGTAATGGTCTTAAATATTGGAATTCTCACGCCACCTTTAGGTTTAAGTGTTTATATTATAAGTGGGATTGTCAAAGATGTGCCGATCGAAAAAATTTTTAAAGGTGTGGTACCGTCCATTATCACAATGGTCATTTTCACGATTATTTTAATTATATTCCCGGAAATTGTAACATTCTTGCCAAGTTTTATTGAATGAAAATACAGTCGATCATCATTTTAATAGTTGAGGTTGTCGATAAAGCTTTTTACGCAACCTCTTTTTCATTTGTCATAAAGTTGAATTTTAAAACAAGATATTAAATTCTGACTATTGACAATATTAATACGACTCATGTAATATCGAATTAAGAAATTAAGTTCACTATATAAGGATTTATTTCGTGAAGTGAAATTTTTATAGGGGGAATTCCTTATGAGTAAAAAAGAAGTTCTTACAGAAGAACAATTAAATCATTACTATGATGGGATGAAAAAAAACCATTTAGGTCCTCTTTGGTATGATTTAGGTCATATGGTGACGAAAGAGCCAGTGCATGATGTGGAGCCATATTTATGGAAATGGAAAACAATTCGCGATTATGTCATGAAAGCAGGGGAAATATTAGAGCCTGGAAAAGACGCCGAACGCCGTGTTGTCTATTTACAAAACCCGAGTTTATTAAAACATGGATTAGTCGGCTATGGAACACATACGTTATATGCAGGAATACAGCTATTGCTTCCAGGTGAATTTGCACCTTCCCACCACCATTCCCAAGGCGCGATTCGTTTTATTATCGAGGGTTCAGGAGCTTATACAGCAGTCAATGGGGAAAAAGTTTATATGGAACGGGGAGATATGGTTCTTACCCCAGCATGGACATGGCATGAACACAAACATGAAGGGACAGAACCAATGATTTGGTTAGACGGTTTGGATGTCGGTTTAGTAAAAACGCTGGCTGCTTCTTTCTTTGAACCGTATGAAGATGGATTTTACCCAGAGAAGCCGAAAGAAAACTATTCAACAGAAAGATGGGCAAAAGGAGTTTTTGTACCAAAAGGGAAAAAAGAAAAACCTGGATATCCGTCACCAATTATAGGTTACAAATGGGACCGAGCCAAATACGTTCTTCAACAAATGAGCGCATCACCTGAGGAAAACGAAGATCTGTTTGATGGTTATGCCATTGAATATATTAACCCATCAACAGGAGGTTCGGCAGATGAAAGAATCGGTTCGATGATGCAAAAATTATTGCCAAAACAACATACAAATGCACATCGACATGTTCATAGTGCAATATATCACGTTTTGGAAGGAAAAGGGTATACGGTCATTAACGGACAAAAGTTTGAATGGGAGAAAGGAGATTTCTTTATACTCCCTCCTTGGAGCTGGCACGAGCACGTGAATGAAGGAACAGAAGATGCTTACTTATTCTCATTCAATGATAAGCCGGTCATGGAAATGCTTGGATTAGAAAGAGAAGAAGCACATCCGGAAGGTCATCAAAAAATCGAGCGAGTTTTTACTTCAGACGCAACGATAGAGTTAGGAAAATAGTTGAGTAGGATTTGAGCAAGGGGGAATACCAGTGAAAATAGCCATCTTCAATGACAATCAATTAGGGATCGTGGTCGATAAACATGTAGTGGATGTTACGAATGTGGTGGACTGGGATATACATCATCCACATGAATCACTAGTCCAACTTATGGAACATTTTGATTCACTAAAAGATAAACTGGCGAAAGCTGCACAAGAAGGAAAAAAGTATAATATTGAAGAAGCAGCTTTTCAAGCACCTGTCCCTTCACCGAGCAAAGTATGGGCTGCTCCCGTAAATTATAAAAAGCATCAGGAGGAAATGAACAAACAATTTAACAACGCTCCAAGAACGATTGAAGAGCTGGCGCTGTTTTTAAAAGCGCCTTCATCGGTTTCAGGTCCGTCTGACTCGATATTGCTCCCTTTTAAAGACAGGCGTACTGACCACGAAGCAGAGCTCGGGTTTGTGATCGGAAAGAAAGCGAAAAATGTTCAATATTCGGAAGCGAAAGACTATATTTTCGGGTATTTTGCTCTATTAGATATATCCATTCGCGGAAATGAAGAAAGAACGTGGAGAAAATCGTTTGATACATTCACTCCGATAGGTCCTTGGATCGTTACAGCCGATGAAATTCACGATCCGAATAACTTAAGTTTAAAGCTTTGGGTGAACGATGAATTGCGCCAGGATGGGAGTACAAAGCATTTAATCTATGATTGCTACAAATGTTTAGAAGTAGCGTCTACTCATTCCACCTTATATCCGGGAGATATCATCGCAACTGGAACTCCTGAAGGCGTAGGACCAATTCAAGATGGCGATATCGTTCGCATTCAAGTTGAAAGTGTTGGGGAATTCTCCGTTAATGTAAAATTAGCAGAATAGAAAGGTGAAAAAAATGAAAAATGTTTATCCGTTTAAAGTCGTTTGGGGCGATACAGATGCAGCTGGCATCGTGTTTTACCCGAATTTTTATCGTTGGATGGATCAAGCTTCTCATGAACTTTTGCGTGCTGCAGGCTTTCCAATAGCAAAATTACAGGATGAAAACATCATCACACCTTTACTTGAAGCGTTTTGCCAATTTAAGTCGCCGCTAATGTATGATGACGAAGTTGCTGTTCATTCTGAAGTAGCGGAAGTCCACAACAAAGTTTTCAAAATTAAGCATACGTTTAAAAAAGGAGACGTGATTGTTGCTGAAGGACATGAAATCAGGGCGTGGACGTCCGTAGCAGAAGAACGTCCAAAAGCTGTACCAGTTCCTGAAAATGTTAAAAGTGTCCTTTTGGGAGAATAAATAAACATTTTCAAGATCGTCATCTTCCCATTATGTGATAGGAAAACCGCCTTGTTCTATCTTGGCGGTTTTCAAGTATCATGAAGAAACGGAGGTATGTTAATGGCAACGAACCGATTAGTAGCAAACTTGCTCATTCATGAATTAATCGAACAATCAGCAGCAGCCTATAAAGACCGTGTTGCTTTTATCGAGGGAAACGACCGCTATTCTTTTCAAGAAATAGATCAATTATCATTACGGTTAGCGAAGCATTTTTTGCAGCTCGGGTTAAAAAAAGGTGATGCTATATCTGTTCAACTTCCTAATTCTTTCGAGTTTGTTGTAGCACATTTAGCAGCTGCTAGAATAGGACTTATTTTTAATCCGCTAAGCCCGAACTACCGCAAACAAGAATTATCCTATATGTTAGCCCATTGTGAATCGAAAGCATTCATAACGATGGAAAGCTGGAAAGGCTTTAACTATGAAAAACTAGCTTTTGAATTGCAAGATCAATTGAAAGATTTGCAGCATATTATAGTGGCAGGGGAGAATAAGGATGATCGCAGCATTCAGCTTTCCTCTTTGCTTGATTCAGAACCTGAATCGGTGTCTGAGCAAGATGTACACGATAATTTGCCGACTTCAGAGGATCCGTGCCTCATCTTATTTACATCAGGGACGGAGTCTAATCCGAAAGCTGTTCTCCATACGTTTCAGACATTTGTTCCGTGCCATTTGCAAAATGGAAAGGAGTATCAAGTAACCGATAAAGATACGATTTTATGTCTGACCCCTTTATGTCATATGTTTTCACTACCAATGATTATCATTGGTCTTAAATTTGGGGCAAAACATTTCCTTTATAAACATTATCATCCAGACGAAATCATTGATTTGCTCAGAAAAGAACACGTTTCTTTTTTAATCGCGGCCCCTGCTCATTTAATCGATCTGTTAAGACAATGTGAAAACAAAAATGTAAGCGGTTTAAATCTGCGGTTTATTTTAACTGGAGGAACAAAAATACCAGCGAAAATGGTTCAAGATTTAAGAGCGATCTTAAAATGTGATGTAGGTGCACAATGGGGAATGAGTGAAATTTGTGCGGGAACCTTTACACGTCCCGGGGAGGAAGCGTCATTAGCATGGGAGACTGTTGGAAGAGCAGCACCAGTAGGTGAAGTCAAAATTCTTGACGATGCTCAAAAGCCCCTTCCAACCGGTGAAATAGGCGAGATTGCTTTTAAAGGGGACAGTTTATTTATTGAGTATTATAAAAATCCACTTGCAACAGAGCATTCGTTCACGAAAGACGGTTATTTTTTAACGGGGGATCAAGGGTGGCTTGATGAAAAAGGATATCTTCATTTCGTAGGGCGGACAAAGGATACGATTAATCGCGGCGGATTGAAATATCATGCCTCTGAAATTGAAGAAGCTCTGCAAATGCATCCGAAAATCAACCAAGTGGCCATTGTCAGTGTTCCCGACCCTCGTTTAGGTGAAAGGGGATGTGCGTTTGTTTCCTTAAGAGATGATGAACAAATCGATTTGGAAGAAATAAAAGAGTATCTCCTTGAGAAGGGATTTGCAAAATATAAATTACCAGAACATTTAGTCATTAAAGATAAGTTGCCGACTACTCCATCTGGAAAAATCTCGAAAGGAATGGTTCGGAAAGAAGCTTTAACGATCCATAAACAATAAAACGGATTTTCATAGGTTTCTCAGATTAAAAGAACAGCTGTCTCGAAAAAGGCCTTAAAAATATTCCTTTTTCGAGACAGCTTCTTCATTTATGATTGTAATGTGAAAAAATCGATCATTCGAGATCGTGTGTCTTTTCTTTTATTATTCCTTAAAGCCAAAAATAGCGGATATTTCTTTTCCTTTCCTTAGTAAATATTGACTCAGCTCATTTTCGACTGTATGAGGGATGGATTTTTCAAATCCGACGACGATAATACTTCCTAATAATTCTTTTTCAAAATTAAAAATTGGGATTGCACATGAAGAAATATTTGGGGCTAGTGCTTCATTGGCGAAAGAGATGTTATCTTTCTTAATTTTTTCAAATTCTATAGTTAATTGTTTTTGCGTTTTTTCATCAAGCTTTGATAATTCTTCTTTTATCCAAGATTTTGTGCTAGGGTGCTGCATAAATGTGGCAAAGATCTTACCTGCGGCTGATGAAATCGGGAGAATCGTTCCAACTTGCCCGCCTAAATTCAATCCTAGATGGCTATGAATCATTTTTACAATCATCGGACCATTCGTTGTCCAAACGGTCAGTAATGTTGTCTCCTTTAATTTCATATTGATTTCATGCAAAAAAGGCGTAACCTTGCTTATTAAATCTTCTTGGTTAATGGCTGCCATTCCGTACTGAATCAATGTACTCCCTAGGGAATAGTAGCCGTTTTCTTTATCTCGGTAAAGGATTCCGAGGTTTGTCAATGTATTTAAATATTTATATAAATTACTTTTTGCTATTTTCGTATCGGAGTGAATATCATTAAATTTCATGGGACTTCCGTTTTTAGCAATACGATCAATGATGGAAAACCCTACAAGAAGTGACTGAATTTGCGTATGCTTTTTATTTTCTTCCATTGCTAAAACCATCCTTCAACAAACACTGTAATATTGCTCCGTTTAAATAATTGTAGCATTTAAAACAGAATTTTTCTATTATTTCGAACAATATTTTCGATTTAGGGTGTTTCCAAAATGCATTGAACATATTAGCCGTAACAATGCGAACAATTTGTCGTAATATCGTTGATTTCTCTATGCGAATTTTTTTATTTCGTGTATAATCTATGTTGTTACAACAATTACATATAAAAAACAGGTGCTGACAGTGTTTGCTGTCGCTTAAAAGGGAAGTTGGTGAAAATCCAACGCGGTCCCGCCACTGTAATTGGGAGCGACTCGGAATTGCCACTGTATGATTGTATACGGGAAGGCCCGGGAAGCGATGATCATAAGCCAGGAGACCTGCCTGTTTTTTACACCACAAGCCCTACGAGGATAGGGAGGTGTATGAGAAAACGCAAATTGTATACATATAGCTTTTAAGCGTTTTTTAGTACATCTCCTATCTTTCAAGGGAGATGTTTTTTATTTTATAGAAACTATTAGGGGGGAAGAAAATGAAGAAGTTTTCAGTTTTATTGGCATCTTTTCTATTATTAATAGGAGTATTAGTAGGTTGTAGTGGTGCAAATACGGACGAGTCGAAGGAAGAGAACACAACACAACAATCGAGTGCATTTCCAGTAACGGTGAAAGATGCTTTAGGGAATGAGATAACAATTGAAAAAGAGCCTGAGCGAATTGTTTCTTTAATACCAAGCAATACAGAAATTGCTTTTGAACTTGGACTTGGAGACAAAATGGTAGGTGTATCAGATTTCGATAATTATCCTGAAGAAGTGAACAATATTGAAAAAATTGGTGGCCAAGAGTTTAATGTCGAGAAAATTTTATCTTTAAACCCTGATCTAGTATTAGCACATCAATCAGGTGCTCATAATGCGGAAGAAGGATTAAATCAGCTTCGCGATGCCGGAGTTCCTGTATTTGTTGTAAAGGAAGCTGCATCTTTCGACCAAGTTTATGAAACAATTCAAACGATAGGGAAAATTACGGGAACGAATAATCAAGCAAGCGAGATTGTCCAAATGATGAAAACAAAAGTGGATGAGATTGAGCAAAAGGCAGCGGAAATTGCTGAAGAAGAGCAAATGAAGGTGTTTATGGAAGTTTCAGGAGCACCGACGCTATATACAGCAGGAAAAGGAACGTTTATGGATGAAATGTTAACTATTATCAATGCGAAAAACATCATTGAAGAAGAAGGATGGCCGCAAGTAACAGAAGAAGCGGTTATTAAGGCAGATCCTGATGTTATTATCACAACATACGGATATTATGTTCCGGATGCAACTGAACAAATATTAAATCGTGATGGCTGGGACAATGTATCTGCTGTTCAAAATAAACGCGTTTATGATGTGAATTCCGACCTTGTGAGCCGCCCAGGTCCAAGATTAATTGAAGGAGTCGAAGAACTTGCAAAGGCTGTCTATCCAGAAATCTTCGATCAGTAAGCGTACAATAGCCTATCTATTTGTCACTAGTTTTTCCATTTTTGCCTTTTTAGCTAGTGTGTCAATTGGTACGTTTCAAATCCCGGTTTTATCCATTTTAGATATTTTGGCACATGCGTTATTTCATACAGAATTACATGAAACAACAAATCCGATGATGGAAAACATTGTCCTTGATATTCGTTTGCCGAGAGTTATGTTGGCGGGTCTTGTTGGAGCTTCTTTAGCTTTGGCAGGAGCCGCTTTTCAAGGATTATTACAAAATCCGCTTGCAGACCCTTATACGTTAGGGATTTCTTCTGGTGCATCTTTAGGGGCTGTATTCGTTTTATTTTTCGGGGTTCAACTCCCATTGTTAGGGAACTTGACACTTCCACTTGTCAGCATTTTTACAGGCTTTTTGACCATCATTGCTGTGTTAATGTTTTCGAGGTTTGTAGAAAGATCCATGAAAATGGAAACGATTATTTTAACAGGAATTATTATGAGTTCATTTCTTGGCTCGATCATTTCACTCATGATTGCCTTAACAGGAGAAGAATTAAGACAAATTATTCATTGGCTTTTAGGCAGTGTGTCGATGCGTGGATGGGACTATATTTATTTATTTCTTCCGTTTTTTATAATTGGAACGATTTTATTAATTTTCCATGGAAATGAATTAAATGCGTTATCCTTTGGGGAAGAAAAGGCCCATTATTTAGGGGTTGATGTGCGCAAAAAGAAACTCTCTATACTAATAGCTGCTTCCATTTTAACGGGAGCTGCAGTCGCTGTATCTGGGACGATTGGGTTTGTTGGACTTGTCATACCTCATTTGAACCGACTTTTATGGGGACCTGACCATCGGGATTTACTTCCTTTATCTTTACTCTTTGGAGCTGGTTTTTTAATATTGGCGGACCTTGTATCGCGTACCATTATTTCTCCAACCGAACTACCAATTGGTGTGATCACCGCATTGATTGGGGCACCGATTTTTGCTTTGATTTTAACTAGACAACGGTTAGAAAGAAGAGGATAGCATGCTAACGGTCAAAAATGTATCAGGTGGCTATCATGGCGTTTCGATCATTGAAAATGTATCCTTTCATGTAAAAGCAGGAGAGCTTTTCGGTATTTTAGGGCCAAATGGAAGTGGGAAGACAACTTTGCTGAAATTGATAAGCGGTGTTTTACCACTGAAGGAAGGAACGATTATGTTGGATGGTTTGCCGCTTTCATCCTATTCTCCAAAAAAGCTCGCTCAAAAAGTCTCGGTATTGCCACAAATGACGGCGCAAGCTTTTGACTACACTGTAAAAGAAACAGTTTCCCTTGGGCGCTACCCATTTCAAAAAGGTTTATTTAAACAATGGACACAACAAGATGAAGAAATTGTTCAAGAAGTGATGAAACAAACGAATATTTTCCATTTGGCGCAAAAATCGATGCATGAAATTAGCGGCGGGGAAAAGCAAAGGGTTTTTTTAGCCCAAGCATTAGCCCAGCAGCCGAAAGTCTTATTGTTGGATGAACCGACCAATCATTTAGATATTTCCCATCAAAAAAATTTACTTGATCAATTAAAATGGTGGTCCAAAAAATTTGGCTTAACTGTTGTTTCCATTTTTCATGACTTGAATTTAGCAAGTTTATATTGTGACCAAATATTATTATTATCCAACGGAAAGGTAAAAGCACTTGATCAACCTAACCATGTGCTAGAAGAAGAAGTTATTAAACAAGTATATGAAGCGACGATTAAAAAACAGCCTCATCCAGAGCTGCCTCGTCCACAATTGATGCTTTCGTCAATTGAACAAAAAGAACATGAATGGTTCATTCAACGAAAAGATATTAAAATAACGAATGAAATCATCTCGTATTGTGCCCCTATACCGTTAAAAACTTTGTCATCTGCTGTCATAGGGGCTGGTTTTGGCTGGTATACAACCTTTATAAACCGTCATGTGCCAAAAGATTATCATTGTGATGATGTACAAGCAGAAATGGAACAATTTTTACTCAAGCATGGTTTTCATCCAAAAGAAACGGTTGGGATGATGACAGCGGCAAAATTAGAGGATGTAGCGATAAGAGAAATGAATGAAGGAAATGCTTCGATTGTCGTTGTCGTAACAGCTGGCGTTAGCAATGCTGTTGATGTTTCCAAAAGCTTTAAGCATGAAGTTCTATTTCATCCAGGGACGATTAACACATGGATATTGATCAATGGCACGTTATCGGATGAAGCTTATATTCAAGCGATTATGACAGCAACCGAAGCGAAAACAAAAGCGATGCATGATGAAAATATTATCGACAATGTGACGAAAACGATTGCAACAGGGACATCGACAGATAGTATCCTCGTTGCGGCTATCCAGCAAGGAGAAATCATTCCATATGCTGGGCCCATCACAACGCTTGGGAAAATCATCGGAAAAGGTGTATATGAATGTACGAAAGAAGCGATCCAAACCTATAAGAAAAGATGGGATTTTCATGATTAATCATCTTCTTTCCATTGTCATCGCATTTTTTCTTGATAAATGGATGGGTGATCCTCGGAATGTACCACATCCTGTAAGAATGATGGGAAGAGTGATTTCGTTTCTAGATCGCCAATGGAATCAAGGAAAATATCTTAAATTAAAAGGATTATTTATGATTTTGACAGCTAGTGCTTTCTTTGTAGTGATGACATTCACGATTGTTCAATATGCTTATTCGGTTCATCTCGTCTTTGGTATTTTCATAGAAGCTATCATTCTTTCGTTTATGATCGCTGAAAAAAGCTTAAAAGAAGCGGCGTATGACGTGTATCAACCACTAATAAAGGGAGATTTACATGAAGCACGAAAAAAACTCTCCTGGATTGTTGGCCGTGATACAGAAGACTTGCCAGAAAGTGAAATTGTTCGTGGGACAGTAGAAACAGTTGCTGAAAATACGAGTGATGCCGTCACAGCGCCGCTTTTTTGGTCACTTATTGGAGGAGCACCGTTAGCTGTTTTGTACCGAGTGGTCAATACAGCGGATGCGATGGTTGGATATAAAAATGAAAAATATCAACATTTCGGCTTTGCATCAGCTAAACTAGATGACTTCTTCAATTGGGTCCCAAGTCGGTTAACCGCTGCTATCATGATTTTGGCTAATGCTACATTATTAAAGGTTCGTCTAAAAATGTGCATTCACATTGTTTTAAGGGATGCGAAAAAACATCCAAGTCCAAACAGCGGTTTTCCTGAATCAGCAATGGCAGCCTTGCTCGGTGTTCAGCTTGGCGGGGTGAATAAATATAAAGGAATCATTTCGAACAGAGCCAAGCTTGGTGACCGTATTTTTCCTTTAAAAGCCGATCATATTGAGCAATCGATACTCATTATGTTGCGTACAAACTTGTTGTTTGTTGTCATGTTAATGATTGGAGGTGTGATCGTTGAAGCTGCCGTCTCATGGGTCCAATCCATTTTATTTATATGAATCTCTTCAAATACCTTTACTAGAAAAACAAAAACGGATTGATTTTAGTGTGAATATAAATCCATTTGGGCCGCCTCCAATGATCCGAGAAAAATGGCAGTCGTATTATATTAGTATTGAAGATTATCCAGATCCATATTGTTTACAATTAAAAGAATTGATTTCTAAAAAAGAACATGTAAAGGAAAAGGAAATTTTCATTGGAAACGGTGCGAGTGAAATTATTTTTATCCTTGCAAGTGCGTTGCTAAAAAATAAGAAGGTATTAATCGTTGAACCTACTTTTTCGGAATATCAAAAGGCTTGTGAAATGTTTGGGTGCCAAGTTTCATCTTTTTTATTAGAAAGTGAAAAGAACTGGGAGCTATATGCCGATGAACTGCTGAATGCGATTCATGAAGTTGAGGCCATTTTTATTTGTCACCCACATAATCCAACAGGTAAGGCGTTTCAAGAAAAAGAGCTATATCAAATCCTAAAGGAAGCGGCAAAACAAAATACTTTCGTGATCATCGATGAAGCCTTTTATGATTTTTCTACTCAAAATCATTCAATGGTCCAATATCTTCAAAAATTTCCGAACCTCATCATTTTACGTTCATTGACGAAAATGTTTGCGATTGCCGGAATTCGGTTAGGGTATGCACTTGGTCATGAAGCAGTTTTGGAAAAGCTGAAAAAGTATCAGCCGGAATGGAGTGTCAATGCCATTGCCCAAAAGATAGGAGCGTTATGCCTAAAAGATGATGAACATGTTAAACGTACACAACAATGGATGGAAAAAGAGAGAAATCGAGTCTCAAATGAACTTCGTAAACTTGGTTTTGACGTATCGGATAGTCAAGTGAATTTTTATTTGTTAAATGAACCTGAGAAGCAGGATTTAAAAGAACTGATAGTGTTTTTGCTAAAGCATGGCATTGTCCCGCGACATACATACAATTTTCGTGGTTTGGAAGGTCGTTATTTACGACTAGCGATTAAAAAGAGAGAAGAAAATGACCGATTATTGGAAGTATTACAGAAATGGAGGAAAATATGCTCGTATTTGTGACTGGTGGTGTAAGGAGCGGAAAAAGTTCGTGGGCAGAACAGTACGTCAGGAAAGCAAGTCGAAATGAAAAGAACATCCATTATGTGGCAACGGCGGTTCAAACCGATGATGAAATGAAAAAAAGAATTTTGGATCATCAAAAAAGAAGAGAAACAAGTAAAGCGAAATGGGTAAATTGGGAAAAGCCTAGAGATATTAAGAGCTTAGCTAGTCATTTTTCAGGAAGTGAAATTGTTTTACTCGATTGTTTAACGAATTTAGTCAACAATGAATTGTTTTTCGGTGTTGAAAATGGCGATGAACGATGGAAAGATGCAAATCATCACCAATATGTATTCCAATCGATTCAACAAGGAATAGAAAAATTATACGAGAGGACATCTCTTTTCGTCATCGTCTCCAATGAAGTTGTTTACGACTCCTTCAACAATGAAGTTCTTTTCGCTTATATGAAACTACTTGGAAAGTGCCATCAATGGATCGTACAAAAAGCGGATATTGCCGTAAAAATGGAGTTTGGGGTACCTGTGTTTATGAAAGGAAAGTGAGATTATGAAGGGGATTATGCTGCAAGGAACGTCATCTGATGCTGGAAAAAGCTTTATTGCTACAGCGTTTTGTGCTTTATTTCGCCAATTAGGCTACAAAGTAGCGCCATTTAAATCGCAAAATATGTCGAACAATTCTTATGTAACGATTGATGGAAAAGAGATTGGTCGAGCACAAGGGATACAAGCAGAAGCAGCAGGTGTGAATGCATCAGTCTATATGAATCCTATTTTATTAAAACCGCGAAATGATCGACGGGCAGAAGTCGTCCTTTTTGGTGAAAGTTATGAAACGTATGAAGGCAGGGAGTACCGGGAAAGGTTTTACGAAATCGGCCTAGAAGCGATACAAACATCTCTCCTAAAGCTTAAAGAACACCATGATTTCCTTGTGATTGAAGGAGCTGGAAGCCCAGTTGAAATTAATTTAAATGACCGTGAACTTGTGAATATGAAGGTGGCAGAATTGGCTGATGTACCTGTGATTTTAGTAGCGGATATTGAGCGGGGCGGTGTTTTTGCCAATATTGTCGGGACGTTACAGCTCTTATCAAAGGAAGAGCGAAAACGCGTGAAAGGCATCATCATCAATAAATTTCGTGGGGATTTATCTTTATTTGAAAATGGTGTTGAATGGCTTGAAGACAAAACAGGTGTCAAAGTGTTAGGCGTTGTACCTTATTTACCTCATCATATGATTGATAGTGAAGACTCTTTATCAATTCGCTCAAGGTTTTTACAAAAGGAAGAAAAAGAAATTGATATCGCGGTATTGCGATTACCGTATATTTCGAATTACACAGATGTTGAACCTTTTTTGTTTGAAGACGATGTTTCAATCCGATTTGTTGAACATCCAAATCAATTTGGACAACCAGATGCTTTCATCATTCCGGGTACAAAAAGCACGATTTCAGATTTACATTGGATTAAAGAGTTGAAGCTTGACCAAACGATTCAACAATATGAGAGAAGCGGCGGCACGATCATCGGAATTTGCGGCGGGTATCAAATGTTGTCCGAAACGTTATTCGATGAAGCAGGATCTGATACAGGACAAAAAGGGTTTAAAGTGTCTGGTCTTTATTTACTTCCAGCTGTGACAACCTTTCTTCCAAAGAAACAGACGATTCGAAGTAAAGGGGTCATGCATCATCAATCCGGATTTTCTGGCCTCGAAGTGGATGGCTATGAAATTCATTTAGGAACAACAGTCGTTCAATATGATGATGCCGTATCCCCATTGATCATAACGGAAAATGGAATAGACGGGGCTTCATATGATAGCGGCCGTATAATCGGCACTTATTTTCATCATATTTTTGAAAATGATCCATTTCGTACACAATGGTTAAATCGCCTGCGAAACAAAAAAGGACTTCCAATAAAAGAGATCGTTCAAGTTAAACAAGAGAAGGCGGACCAATTTGACCGATTAGCGAATTATGTGAAAGAACATCTGGATATTGATTACTTAATGGAACTTATTGAATCATGGGAGAAGAACGAAGATGGCATGGTTAAAGGCAATCGTTGATGGTTTCTTGCTTTCCATTCAATTTTTTTCTGTTATACCTATTCGAAAAGAAATTTCAATCGATAAAAAACGTTTAAAAAATGCGATTTTAACTTTTCCACTTTTAGGCGCAGCAATTGGAATTTCAGCTAGCTTATTTTTATGGGTGTTTTATAGCTTTACACCTCTATCACAGTTTGCGATCTCCATTCTTTTCTTTTTTTATTTCATTTTCATCACAGGTGGCATTCATTTAGATGGCTGGACCGATACGAGTGATGCTTATTTTTCGTACCGGGATCAAACACGCAGACTTGAAATTATGAAAGACCCGCGTGTTGGAACATTTGGTGTGTTATCATTGTTAAGTTTACTCATGTTTCGGTTTTTATTTATTTTTGAGTTTGTACAATCTTTGTCTGGAAAGGATTATTTCGTGATAGCGATCATCCCTATTTTTTCTAGAATTCTAATGGGAACACTGCTAATTTATGGTCCAGGGATGGCCAAAAAAGAAGGCTTAGGCTTTTTCTTTTCAGAAGCTTTATCGAAAAAGGATGGATGGATATATTTCCTATACGTAATCATCTTACTTGTTTCTTCGATTTTCATAGCTAAAGAAGTTGCTTTTATAATCTCGGTATTTTTATTCGTTTTTATCATCCTTTATTATTTCGCTACCTTTACGTTTAAACATGCGTTTGGTGGTTTAACAGGAGATACTTTAGGGGCTTCCATAGAAGGGACGGAAACGATGTTATGGTTGATCGTGTGGTTATTACATTCATACGCCATGGTTTGACGAGAGAAAATCAAGAAAAACGATATATTGGTTGGTCCAATCCATCCTTAAGTGAACAAGGGATTCGCGAATTAAAGTCAAAAGTTTACCCAAAATCGCCAGACCGTTTATTTTCAAGTGATTTAAATCGCTGTATAGAAACAGCTAATATCATTTACCCACATCTAAAACCAATCCTTTTGAAAGAACTTAGAGAAATGAATTTTGGTGATTTTGAAGGGAAAACATTTGAAGATTTAAGAGATGATATCCAATACGAACAATGGTTAAACGATCCGTTTCAGATTCCACCTCCAAATGGAGAAAGTTATGCCTCATTTAAAAAGAGAATTCACAACGGTTGGAGCAGAATACTTGAGGCTTTCCAAGACCCTTCCATTAAACAAATTGTTTGTGTGGCACACGGTGGCTCCATTCGTGAATTGTTCACACAATTTGGTCCAAGTGATCAAGGCTTTTGGGATTATTCGATTAAACATGGAGATGTACTTTCGTTAGTAGGTGATCGGGAAGAAGTAAGGAGGATGTATCGGTGCACTTTGTTACAGGTGGGGCCTTTAATGGAAAAAGAAAATGGGTGAAAGCGTTTTATCAGTTAAATGAAAAAAACGATTATGTATGGATTTCAGCTTACGAGAAAAACGGGGCGCAAATGGAATGGAAAGCAGTCGATTCTTTTCAAACGATAACGGTCATTGAAGGAGTAGAACAATTTTTATATAAATGGTCAAATCAAACGAATTGGCGAGAGAAATGGCACGACGTTTTCAAAAGTTGGGAAAAATGGGAACTTGAAAATCCAATGCGAAAGCTTGTGGTCATTGGAACAGATATTACAAAAGGGGTTGTGCCGTTAGATGAACGAAATCGAAATTGGCGTGATATGACAGGCTGGTGCTATCAAGATTTGGTGAGTCATTCGAAACGAGTGGATGTGATTTGGTACGGAATCAATGAACGACTTAAATAAAGGCTGTTTTCGTAAACTTTGTTGCTTTTCGACTGTCTATGAACCGAAAAAAGCACGTGGCCGGACAAATCACATTTGTCCGACCATCGACAGTTGTTCGGTTCACGTCACGCTACACGCGTGACGTAGCCCAAGTGTTTCGCTTGCTTGACAGTCGAAAAGCTATCGTATAGTAAAGCAACAATCTTTTAGAAAAGAGCCTAAATAAAAAATTTTAACGATCATGGGGAGGAAGAAACATGAAAAAATATACGTACATGGTGATGTTGATCGCTATATCAGTTGTTGGGGGTATGATAAAAGTTCCAGCCATAGTAGGAAGTGTCGCACTCGATTCATTTCCAGCTCTTCTTGCTTCGATTTTATTAGGGCCCGTCCAAGGAGGGATTGTTGCTTTTTTAGGTCATTTCGCTTCTTCATTCGTTGCCGGTTTTCCATTAGGGGTTTTCCATTTGGTTATTGCCTTGGAAATGTTAATCATACTATTCGTCTTTGGACATTTATACAAAAAGTTCCATAAGTTTGTGGCATATGGTTTTGTCATCATCGCAAATGCTTTCATCGCTCCACTTCCCTTTTATTTTCTAATGGGAAAAGCCTTTTTCGTCACAATTGTCCCAGCCCTTCTTGTTAGCACGCTTATAAACGTAGCCATTGCTAGCTTGCTTTCATCGAAACTCATACTCGCACTAGCAAAACAAAAAGGTGAAAAGCTGTCATGAGGGATGTATTAATACTTCCTTTTTCACAGGAAGAAAGGCTCGTGATTGCCTCAGATAATTCCGGAGCGGTGGGTGAAAAAGAACATGATCTCGTGAAAGTAGACTATGAAACGGTTGCTTATTTTTCTTTAAGGGTGGCGATGATGGAATGTATGGCTGTTGGCGCAAAACCTGTTGCAATTGTCATTCAAAACTTTGTTGGGGAGGGAGAATGGAAACGATTTAAAAAAGGAGCTCATCAATTGTTTCAAGAGCTTCAAATCGATCCTATACCGATTACAGGGAGTACAGAAAGCAATTTTTCGGTGATGCAGTCGGCTATTGGCTTTATCGTGATCGGACGGCTTCACGTATCAAAAAAGAAATTTGGAATAACACTAAAACAGGCGAAATATGCGGTGATTGGTGAGCCGTTAGTTGGACATGAAGTGTTAGAAAAAAGAGAAAAAGTCGCTCCATTATCATTGTTCAAATCACTTGTTAACCATCCGAAAATATATGAAATCGTCCCTATTGGGTCAAAAGGTATTTATTATGAGTTAGAACAACTTTTGAAAAATAACCATATTCAGATTGGAAATGTTTCGAGTCCTCTCGATATCGATAAATCAGCTGGCCCAGCAACATGTTTTCTCATTTCCTACGATTTAAAAGGAGAAAGAGAAATACGTGATCTATCAGGAGAATATTTTCATCCGATCGAAAACAATTTGTTCTATTAAAGAAACCCTAAGATGAATTTTTAGGGTTTCTTTTTTCATGTCATGTTCACCAGAAAATAGAACTTTTTTCAGATAACTTTATTATTATAAAAAATATTCAGAATTTTAATTAAAGTATATAATAATAGTAGAAAAAGGCTTTAAGGAGCATTCCTGTTAGAAGTTTTTTCGGGGACTTGAATAAAAAAAGCCCTCTTGGTATGATTCGGGGGTGTCAATCGCACGAATTGACCCCTA
>JAUSTR010000009.1 GCA_030812955.1 Bacillus alveayuensis | reverse complement strand
TCAGGAGAGCAAGCTCTCCTTCCGTCCGCTCGACTTGCATGTATTAGGCACGCCGCCAGCGTTCGTCCTGAGCCAGGATCAAACTCTCCGAAAAAGATTGAACTTGCACATGGAAGTGCTGACATCGACGTTGTCACAAGATGTGACGTCTTTAGTCGATGTTCCTTACTCATTAAAAAGAATTAACGGAACGCTTCGTTTTGTTTAGTTTTCAAAGATCATTTTAAAGCAAGAAAAGCAAAAGTTATAAAACTAACGCAAATGATCAAGTTGTCAACACTGTATCAAAGAGCGACTTTGTAATTTTATCATATCCATAATTAAATATCAACACTTTTTCACTAACCATCGCATACTGAATAATAATTAAATATCGGTCAGCAGCGACGGTTAATAATATATCACCTTAATCAAATGGTGTCAACACTTTTTTTCAAAGAATATCCACGATGGTATATTCCATGTCCTTTTGTCTCTATTCGTTTTACTTCTACTAGTTTTCTTTCAATTAAAAACTCTAACAAAACACTTAAATCAACAGCATAAAATTTAACTTCTGGGTGTTCTATCAATTCAGCAAAAAACCAAACATTTTTTTCAGATAAAATCTTTAATAAATGTGAAGCACCTAATTTCGTTTTCGAGTGGATTAGAAAATCGAATGCTAAAAATAATAATTCCAACCGTTTATGAAGCTCTTCACCGCTATCGACTAACTCATTATATAATTTATGGACCTGTGGTTCTATATGTTTTACTTGATTCCAAACTGTAATCTCTGGATGAAATCCTCTGTCGATCACTTCTAATCTTGCTAAATGATGTAGGGCGTGAACAATATGATTGTAAGCATCAAGGTAATGCTTTCCTTCAAAGAACGCTTTTCCTTCCATATATCTTCTAATTAATTTGCCAAATTCAATAGAAATCTTTAGTTTTCTTTCTTTAAATGGAAAGGTGTGTAAACGTTCAATTAATTTCACTAAATACTCGTTGCGATCAAATAAAACTTTTCCATTTAATATCCAATCAATAATCCGTCTATTAGTTCCTAATAAAATCCACTCATTTAATTGTTGTTCCGTAACAATATGTAAGGCTGCTTTTTGATTATTAAATTCGTAATGTTTAATAAATAGCGGCTTTTCGGCATGTTTCGTGATAATTAATAGAGCAACATCTAAATTATCTGTTTGAGGCGATGTTTGACTCTTTTTTTCCACCATTATAACAGCTTGTGTTTCCGGATGACTGGCTCTTTCCTGATAAATAGGGCGAAGTATATCTTTCATTGAAATTTCCCCCATCTGTTTAATATTTACCAACTTTACAGCAGATTGATGAAGTAACAAAATTTTTGTACAAAGTTATTCGTTGTAAAATAATTGTTCTACATTTTTCATTTAAAACCCTTTAATTCATGTTTAGAATTTCTTTCCTACTTAAACATCATAAAGTATGCTATATTATTTTACAGGAGGTAGCAAAAATGTCACGTAAATATTCGAGTAAAATAAATAAAATTCGCACCTTTGCTCTAAGCTTAATTTTCATTGGATTTATCATTATGTACTTAGGTATTTTTTTCAAAGAATCCGTTTTAATCATGACTATTTTTATGATCTTAGGTCTCTTGTCCATTATCGCTAGTACGATCGTTTATTTCTGGATTGGTATGTTATCAACAAAAGCCGTTCAAGTAATATGCCCTGCATGCAACAAACCAACAAAAATGCTTGGACGTGTAGATATGTGTATGCATTGCCGCGAGCCACTAACCCTCGATAAAGAATTAGAAGGAAAAGAGTTTGATGAAAAATATAATCGAAAAAAAATAAAAAAATAAGCTGTTCATGACTATCAGCTTATTTATAGCGATTGTTATCTTTACTGACTGGAGTTGACGATTACTATTTTTATCAGTTTTTAAAACTATTGTGAAGCTTAAAAATATTAAAATAAGCTGATAGCCTTTCTATCAGCTTATTTTTAATGAGGATTTTCTTTCTTTTGACACTCAGGACATGTACCGTAAACTTCCATACGATGGTGACTAACTTTAAATCCGGTAACGTGTTCAGCTAAATCTTCAACCTCATCAAGCCCTGGATAATGGAAGTCTACAATTTTCCCACATTCTTCACAAATAATATGATAATGATCTGATGTAACAAAATCAAAGCGGCTTGACGCATCGCCATACGTTAATTCTTTGACTAAGCCAACTTCACGAAAAACGCGAAGGTTGTTATAAACTGTCGCAACACTCATATTCGGAAATTTACCTTCTAATGCTTTATATATATCATCTGCAGTTGGATGTGTCATAGAATTAATTAAATATTCTAATATCGCATGACGTTGCGGAGTAATTCGTACCCCCGTCTGTTTCAACGTATCAAGCGCTTCTTTTAACATGCTTTCTGACATCCGTCATGCACCTCTTTTCTTTATGGTTTACATGTTCTTTTTAAAAAATTATTACTTTATAATATTTATAAATAGTGTACATTGATTTTATAACATTTGTCAATGTTATCCGCACAAATGAGTTATGGACATTTTTATATTCTTCATTTTCATGAATGATTTATTCATATATCTTGGCACAAAAAAGCGAGCTATAAGCCCGCATCAATAAGTGAATTGTTTTGAGGAGTTGCTCATAAAATATAGTACGTTAAAAGAAGACAATTTGATTAAACGTTTATCTTAAAAATGTTATTTTTCAAGTTCTTCTCGAATAAATTGAAGCGCCTCTTCAACATGACCTTTCACTCGAACTTTTCGCCATTCTTTCACTAATTTTCCTTCTTTATCAATGATAAAAGTCGAGCGTTCAATTCCCATATATTCCTTTCCAAAGTTTTTCTTTAATTTCCATACACCGTAAGCTTCCGCCACTTGGTGATCCTCATCCACTAACAACAAAAATGGAAGATCATATTTTTCTTTAAATTTTTGATGTTTTTCTTGCGGATCAGGGCTTACCCCTAAAATAACTGCATCTAATTCTGCAAAGCTTTCATGGTGATCACGGAAGTCGCACGCCTCTGTTGTACATCCAGGCGTCATATCTTTCGGATAAAAATAAAGAACCACATATTTCCCCCGAAAATCAGATAATTTTACTTTATCCCCATTATCAGCTAATAATTCAAAATCCGGTGCTAATTGGCCTACTTCTACCATCATTCATCCCTCCAATGATTATGATTGTCAATAATAAGCGTAACCAATTTAGGAAAATGATACAACTATTGCCCCTTTTCTATTTCAATGACTGTTCTTGCCACAACAGTAGTCGGTAAAATATATCCAAAAAATGCTTCAATTAAAGCAAGCCACCTTCCAATTCCAACAGGAGTTATGTCACCATAGCCAACTGAAAATAATGTAACAGCACTAAAATATAAACAAGACTCCATTTTCTCAAAGTAGGAACCTTTTAATTCATTTCCATTTTCAATCAATACTATAACATTGTACTCTTGTAATAATAAATAAAGCATAGCAAAGCCAATTAAAAAGGATATATATACAAGTCCGATCACACAAACCGTTTCAAAGGATAAAAATGTTCCTTTTCGAACCGCTTTGATGAGGATTTTTAAGCTCATGATTAGACAAAAAAGAACACCAGCACCAATAAAAATCCCCATGATTAAAAAATTCCTCCTGACTTTGTAAAATTCAAAAGTTTGTACAATATACACAGTCGTACTTCTTTTTATGTCCAAATAAAACGATTCTCCATTCAAATCCGGAGAATCGTTTCTGCCTATCTCAAGTTAATCGTTCCCGCAGCTTTCCAGAAATAAAATCAATTCGCACCTTCCCAATCAATGGGTGACTATTCTTTTTCTATTTCATTTGACAATCATATTAAACAAATATTTGAATTATATTAATATTTTTTAAATTATGAAGATTTTAATAAAAAACTGGCTCATCAATTGAATGATGAACCAGCTTTAATTCCCTGCTCCACGATATCGTTTGACACCAGCATTCCATATAAATATAGATAAGCTAAAAAAAGCAAGACCCATAACAGGTGTTAAAAAGGCATATCCATACCAGTCTGTTTTCTTTAAAAAATAAGCAGACGGATAAACACCTACAAACGCAAATGGTAAAATCCACGTTAAAACATAGCGAATAATACGATTATAAATATTCACAGGATAGCGACCGTAGTTTCCGATATTGTACATCATCGGCATAATCGACGTTTTCGCATCAGACCAAAAGCTAATGGAAGCAAGTGAAACAAATATACCTGCATACACAAGTGCCCCACCTAATACGAACAAAGCAAAAATAAAAATATCATACCAATGAAATGATAAGTCTAATTGAAAAGCGGCATAGCCCATGACGATAAAACCCGTGATCGCACCAAAGAGCGACTCTAACTCCATTCGCTCTAGAATCACCTGAAATAAACTATGGATCGGCCGCGTTAAAATTCGATCCATTTCACCTTTTATAATGTAGCGTTCATTAAAATCCCAAATATTAAAGAAAGCAGCAAAAATCGCAAATGGAACTAAAAAGAATCCATAAATAAATATAATTTCATCACGTGTCCATCCACTTAATACTTGAGTATGTCCAAAAACGACTAGGATGAACACGAGGTTTGCCGCTTGAAACATCAAATCTGACAATAACTCAACCATCATATCCGTCCGGTACTGCATTCTCGTCTTCAAGTATTGTCCCATATATTGAAAAAGCATGGATGCATAATACATGTGATCATCCCCCTTGAATTACCATCTGCTTTTTTGCGATACTCCACATTAATTGGATTGGGATGATTAAAATAATTGCCCAAAAAGCTTGTAAAAGAATCGCTTCGATCACTTCATGACCTTGAAAGCCTTCTGTAAAAATCATACTAGGCATGTAGCTAATCGCTTGAAACGGAAACCACTTCATGAGTTCCTGTGCCCATAAAGGATAAAAACTAATCGGTAAAAGAAGCCCTGAAAACAAATCAATAACAACCCGTTTTGCTCGCATTAATCCATCTACGTTAAACAAGAAAAAGGTTAACATTCCAGTAATTAAGTTAATTTGTGTATTGATAATAAAACTAAAAAGAATGGAAAGGGCAAAAAATCCCCACGTTGATAAGTCAGCTGAAAATTTAAGCGGGAATATGAAACTGACAATGACCATTCCTGGAAGCGAGAAAAAGACTAAACGGAAAATCCCTTCACCTAATGCTTGCATTGTTTTCATGCCAAGGTAATGATATGGACGGATGAGCTCAACCGCCACTTTCCCTTCTTTAATTTCCATCGCAATTTCACGATCAATATTGTTAAAATAAAAAGCTCTTGCCATCCACGAAATGGCAACATATGTGATCATTTGTGCAATGGATAATCCTTGAATATCCTCTTTTCCACCATAAATAGCGGACCATAAAAAATAGTAAGCCCCGATATTAATACTGTAAATGAAAATACCTGTATAATAATTCGTCCGGTACGCTAGCATCATTAAAAAGCGTATCCGAATCATCTCTAAATATTTTCCCATGTTGATCACCGTAATTTCATATTGTTATTGAATCATTAAAAACTATAAACCTCTTGCTTTGTCGCTTCACCTTTCTCATAAATGTTGCGAATAATTTCTTCTGTCGAAATCTCTTGAATGCTTAAGTCGATGATTTTTTCTGCAGCAACAACTCGGCTAATTAATTCCGACATATCCTCTTTAGGATTTGCCACTTGCGCTATCCATATATTTCCCCGTTCTCCTTTTATCCAGTGAACATTTAAATTAAATGTTATCATTGCAAGTCTTTCTTTTTCAATTTCATTTCCAAATTGAAACTCAATTTGTTTTCCTTCTCCCCAATGCTTTCGTAAATGCTCTAAAGAACCATCATATATTATTTTTCCTTCATCAAGCATAACGACTCGTTCACATAGTGCTTCTATATCTGATAAATCATGGGTTGTTAATAAAATCGTTGTTTGATATTTTTCATTGATTTCTTTTAAAAACTGACGAATTTTCAATTTAACAAGAACATCTAATCCAATTGTTGGTTCATCCAAAAATAAGAGAGGAGGATTATGGATTAGTGCTGCAGCTAGCTCACAACGCATTCGCTGCCCTAATGAAAGCTTACGGACAGGCTTATCTAATAACGGTTCAATATCTAATGTTTTAATGACATGATCCATATGCTCGTTATAATCTTGATCGGATACTTGATACACTTTCTTTAATAATCGAAATGATTCTTGAACCGCAATGTCCCACCAAAGCTGAGAACGTTGTCCGAATACTACTCCAATTGTTCGGACAAATTTTTCACGTTCTTTATGAGGATTCATCCCATTGACCAGTACTTTTCCTGATGTTGGTGTTAAAATTCCTGTCAGCATCTTAATAGTCGTTGACTTACCGGCCCCATTTTCTCCAATATAACCGACCATTTCACCTTTTTTGACAGAAAAAGATATATCATGAACAGCCCGAATCGTTTTATAGTTTCTGGTAAATAAATCACGAAACGCACCCTTTAAGCCCGAACGACTAGAATAGCTTTTAAATTCTTTTCGCAAATTTTCTACTTCAATAACGTTCATGCTTTTCCCTCCACATTGATACAATCACAACGATAAGTTTAACGAAAAGAGATGGAATAAACAATGAAAATGCAATGCATTCTGTGTTCTGGTAGTATATAAAAATTTTATTGGTTTCAATATTTTTAAATTGTATAATTAAATGGAAAGATTAAAAGGAGTGATAAGATGGAAAATTTAATTCTTCAAGCAATTAAAGAACTACAAGAAGAATTTAAAAAGGAAATAGGTGAAGTTAAGGAAGAACTAAAGAAAGAAATCGGTGAGGTTAGAATAGAGTTAAAGGAGGAAATTACTCAAGTTAGGGAAGAATTAAAACAAGAAATTAGTGAAGTTAGAGAAGAATTAAAACAAGAAATTAGTGAAGTTAGAGAAGAATTAAAGAGAGAGATAGGAGAAGTTGATAAAAAAGTTGATAAACTTGAAAACAAAATAGATTTTCTAGGAGAAAAACAATGGAAAAATGAGGCGGATATATATAGATTAAAAAAACTGATTGGAGTTGAATAATTATTCAACCTGACTATATCTTCTTTTTCCATCTTAATATAGATCTCTATCTGCCTATCATTTTCTCTTTAAAATCCAAATGAAACACCCTCTTTCACAAACACATTTTTACCCCCTCTCTTAATACTCTTCCCATCTCTCGTAAAAGTGCTAGAATAGACAGAGGATGCAATTTTAAAAGAAGGTGAAAAGCATGAACTTTACAAAATCTGAACAATTACATCAAGAGGCCCTTGAACATATTGTTGGCGGAGTAAACAGCCCTTCTCGTTCCTATAAAGCAGTAGGCGGTGGTGCACCTGTTGTGATGGAAAAGGCTAAAGGTGCTTACTTTTGGGATGTTGATGGAAATAAATATATCGATTATTTAGCAGCATATGGCCCAATTATTACTGGACATGCACACCCACACATTACCGAAGCTATTAAGCGTGCCGCTGAAACGGGCGTTTTATACGGAACGCCAACACCACATGAAGTGAAATTTGCGAAAATGTTAAAGGAAGCCATTCCTTCTTTAGAAAAGGTTCGCTTCGTCAATTCTGGAACAGAAGCCGTTATGACAACGATTCGTGTGGCAAGAGCTTACACAGGAAGAGATAAAATTATTAAATTTGCTGGTTGCTATCACGGCCATTCTGATTTAGTGCTTGTTGCAGCCGGTTCAGGTCCATCTACTTTAGGAACACCGGATTCAGCAGGTGTACCAAAAAGCATTGCTCAAGAAGTGATTACTGTGCCATTTAATGAAATGGAGCCATTTAAAGAAGCGATTGAAAAGTGGGGAGATCACGTAGCAGCTGTTTTAGTGGAACCGATTGTCGGTAACTTTGGAATTGTCGAGCCGAAGCCTGGCTTTTTAGAAGAAGTCAACCGCCTTACACATGAAGCGGGTGCACTTGTGATTTACGATGAAGTGATTACAGCATTTCGCTTTATGTATGGTGGAGCCCAAGATTTATTAGGTGTGAAGCCAGATTTAACAGCAATGGGTAAAATTATTGGTGGCGGTCTGCCAATAGGAGCGTACGGTGGCAGAAAAGATATTATGGAAAAAGTAGCACCATTAGGACCAGCTTACCAAGCAGGGACAATGGCTGGAAATCCAGCCTCTATTTTAGCGGGAATTGCATGTTTAGAAGTACTAAAACAAGACGGTGTTTACGAATATTTAGATGAACTCGGCGTCATGCTAGAAGAAGGCATACTTACACATGCTAAAACATATGATATTCCGATTACGATTAACCGTTTAAAAGGAGCATTGACCGTTTACTTTACAACGGAAAAAGTATATAACTACGAACAAGCTCGAAATACAGATGGCGAAATGTTTGCGAAATTTTTTAAGCTCATGCTCCATCAAGGGATTCATTTAGCACCTTCCAAATACGAAGCATGGTTTATCACAATCGCTCATACAAAAGAAGATATCGAACAAACCATTGATGCAGTAGGAAATGCCTTTAAACAACTGAAACAGTCGTAAGGAATAAAAGCGCAAAAACCTATAGGAGTTTTTGCGCTTTTTTCATTAGAATGGATTGAAATGGAATTAGGGAATGTATCTGACAGCTGATTTACCACGTGAGTTATGTCACTCAAACCGAAAAATAACTTGCCGGAACCGAGAAATTTCTCGCGCAAACCGAGAGATTATATGCCAAAACCGAGAAATTATGTACCAAAACCGAGAAATTAACCCTCTAAACCGAGAGATTTCTCGCACAAACCGAGAGATTATGTGCCAAAACCGACAAATTCAGCTCTAAAACTAGAATAAGTTTTACCGCTAGCCCCCTAAAATTTTTTCAAACAGCATTTTCTTCTTGAATAATCCCTATAAACAATGTATATTACTTAATTGTTTAATCTGAAACAAAATATAATAAAATGAAATTGAATAAGGTGAAGCTTCACCATGAAAGGATGACATATCGTAACGACATGAAACTTGGAGCCCGTATTTTAAAAACTGGGATTGCCATTACGATGGCTTTAACATTAGCAACACTGTTACAACTTCCGTCACCAGCCTTTGCTGGAATTGCAGCGATATTCGCTGTTCAACCATCTATTTACAAATCTTATCAGACTGTAATCGAACAAATTCAGGCAAATATTATTGGTGCAGTAATTGCCGTATTGTTCGGTCTTTTTTTCGGTTCCAATCCGTTTATGGTTGGATTAGTTGCTGTCATCATTATTTCAATTTGTTTAAAATTAAAATTGGAAAATACGATATCCATTGCTCTCGTAACAGCGATCGCCATTTTAGAAGCAACAGGAGAGAATTTTACATTTGTGGCAGGAAGTCGTTTCTTAACAATTTTGCTCGGAGTGTTATCTGCCTTTATTGTCAATTTAGTGTTTATGCCACCGAAATATGAAGCAAGATTATATTATAAAATTTCTAATATCACGGAAGAAATTATTAAATGGATTAGAATGAGCCTTCGGCAAGCCTCCGAATATGGAACATTAAAAGGAGATATTGATCGTATAAAGGATCAACTGATTAAACTTGATCAGCTATTTTTGCTTTATAAAGAAGAAAGAACTTATTCGAAAGCGAAAATTTATCCAAAATCCCGAAAACTTGTTTTGTATCGTCAACTGATCACAACAACAAATCGAGCTTTTTATACATTAAGAAAGCTTCATCGTTTAGAAAATGAGCTGCATCAAACACCTATTGAATTTCAAGAAATTCTTATTGCGGAGCTCGATGTCCTATTAAACCATCATGAACAAGCATTATTAAAGTTTGCCAAAAAAATAAAAGCAGATAAAACGAGTGAAATACTCTTAAAAAATACATTCCATAAAGAAAATCTTGTCCAAACGTTTTTAAATTATGAAAAAAATTGCAAAGATACAAGTTGTTTTCATAACTTACTGCCTTTAGTTGCTTCCATTATCGATTATCACGATCATCTTGAGCATTTAAATACACTAATAAACAGCTACCAGCACTTTCATAAAAAAGAAAATGATTTGTCTATTACGGATGAAATCAAAACATGATGTGCTGTTTCATTATGTAGTTTGACAAAGCATCGATGCAAAAGCCCGAAACAACTGCTGTTTCGGGCTTTATCATATCTTTTGCCAATTCGCGAACTCCCTTTCACAAATTGGCGCGATTAATCAAGCTGCTGAATTTGGAATAACTTGAAATAATTTCCTTTTTCATTCATCAACTCTTGATGAGTTCCCATTTCAACAATTTTCCCATTTTCTATTAAGACAATTTTATCAGCATGAGTAATCGTTGAGAGACGGTGAGCCACAATAAGCGTTGTGCGATTTTTTGCTAGCTTTTCAAGTGCTTCCTGAATAAGGTGTTCACTTTCTAAATCTAGTGCAGAGGTTGCTTCATCCATAATTAAAATAGGTGGATTTTTTAAAAATACTCGGGCTATCGCAATGCGCTGCTTCTGTCCCCCAGATAATTTCACGCCTCTTTCCCCTACTTTTGTATCATAACCTTGCGGCAAGTTCATAATGAAATCGTGAGCATTTGCGGCCTTTGCCGCTTCAATCACCTCTTCCTCCGTTGCATCAGGCATTCCGATTAAAATATTCGCTTTTACTGATTCACTGAATAAGAAGTTGTCTTGTAAAACCATTCCGATTTGGTTGCGGACTGATCTTGCCTTATAGTCTCTAATGTCTACTCCATCTAGTAAAATTCGTCCTTCTGTTACATCATAAAATCTCGGAATCAAACTGACTAGTGTCGACTTCCCGCCACCGCTCATTCCAACAAAAGCGACTGTTTCCCCTTTTTCAATTTTTAAATTAACCTTTTCAAGAACGAAAGGCTCATGTTCATTGTACTGAAAAGACACATTTTCAAATTCAATCGTCCCTTCAATACCGACCGCTTCTATTGCATCTTTTTTATCCACGATATCATAAGGTTCATCCATAAATTCAAACACACGATCCATGGAAGCGATTGACTGGGTTAATGTAGTGGAGGAATTAATTAGTCTTCTTAAAGGGTTATATAGTCGATCTATGTAAGCAATAAAGGCAACCATCGTCCCAATTGTCAAATTGCCATCAATCACTTGATAACCGGCATATAAAATAACGAGTAATGGTGCAATGTCTGTAATCGTATTCACAACTGCAAATGTTTTCGCATTCCATATCGTATGGTCGATCGCTTTTTCCAAAAAATGTCTGTTTTCTTTATCAAAATTCATTTGTTCATAATCTTCTATCGCAAAACTGCGAATGACAGGCATTCCGCTTACACGTTCATGTAAATAACCTTGCACCTGAGCTAGCGCCTGTGAACGAGTTCTCGTTAATTTTCGTAAGCGGCCATAAAAAAATTTAACAGCAAACCCGTAAAGCGGAAAGAGAATAATGGAAATAAAGGTTAAGGTAACATCCATCGTAAACATAATTGCAACTGCAATAAAAATCGTCATTAGATCAAGCCATAAATTCATAAGCCCTGTGATAACAAATGATTTTGTTTGTTCGACATCGTTAATTACCCTGGAAATGATTTCACCGGCTCTAGTGTTCGCATAATATCGCAAGCTAAGCTTTTGTAAATGAGTAAAAAGCTGATCACGTATATCATACAAAATTTTACTTCCGGTCCATTGCGCAAAATATTGACGGTAATATTCGATTGGCGGTCGGATCACTAAAAAAATAAAAAACGTAATTCCCATTACCCAGAAAAGCTGCTCGATTTTATCAGCGTGACTCATATTTGCACTTAAAATATCATCCACGACATACTTGAGAAGTAAAGGGATCAATAACGGAAGTCCAAATTTTAACAAACCGATAATGATCGTCATCATAATTTGTAAACGATAAGGTTTGACAAATTTTAAATACCGTTTAATCGAATCCAAGACCTGCGCCCCCTCTCCAAGACGTTTCCCGATTGTTTTCTATCCTTATCTATTTTGACAGTTCAATAAAAAGAGTCTGTTGTCCGCCAACAGACTTCATTAACGTAAATAAGTTAAAAATTGTTCATACCATCTGTCGATAAATTCCGGAGAAAACGGCCCTTTTCTTCCACAAATCCAAGAAATTAGATAGGATACATTTTTTTTTAAAATACGGTCAATGACTCCCGGGTAGTTCATTTCTTTTCGATGGCGTTCATATTCATCTTCATCTAATATGATATATGTCATATCTGGAAAAACCTTTACATCTAAATCATAATCAATATATTTTAATGCTTCATCATCGAAAACAAACGGGGAACTAATATTACAATAGTAGTAAACACCATCTGTTCGGATCATTCCAATAATATTAAACCAATATTTCGCATGGAAATAGCAAATAGCTGGTTCCCTCGTAATCCATGTCCGTCCATCTGCTTCTGTTACCGTTGTCCGATCATTTCCACCGATAATACAGTTTTCCGAGCTTCTTAAAACCGTCGTTTCTTCCCAGATTCGATGGATCGAACCGTTATGCTTATAGCTATGAATTTGAATTTTGTCTCCTTCCTTGGGAAAACCCATTATTGTCCCTACTTTCTTCTGGACATTCCGTTCATGAAGGTAAGCAAAACGTCCATTTATGCTTATTCTTATTATACCGCTAGAATGAAAAAAAAGAAAACAAAAGAGTCAAACCGGTTTGGTTGACTCCTTTATCTTAAATGTGTTCTAGCTGATATGTTTTAATAACTTCTTCAGTTTGTCGCTCAAATGTTTTTTGAATGTTATGTAATTGTTGTCTCATTTCACTGATTTGCGATTCCACTTCTTGAATCATTTCATCATCCTGTAATAATGTTTGTAATTGTTGACAACGTTCTATTTCTCCTTGTATAAATAGCAATTTCTCCATTGTTGCAAGTTGTTCTCTAACAAGTTGATCAAAACGGCTTTGCATATTCCGATGTTTCGCTCCTTTCTTAAAGGATCTATATATACAAGTTCGTTTTTAAAAAAGGAATTCCTTTGGCTACTTATGTTGACGGGTCACTAATTTTGTCGTTTTAAACTACCATAAGAAAAGCACTTCACTCCTTTATGGAAGTGAAGTGCCCGAAAACAAAGCTGTTAGGAATTTTGTTGTTTATTTTGCTCCGCTTGTTGGTTTTGTTGACGAACATGTTGAGCGTCTGTTTCAGCAGCAAACTCAGTGCCGTATTGACCTTGAGCAGCTTTTTGGTTTTGTTTTTGTACGTGTTGCGGATTTGTTTTGTTTTGTTGATTTTGTTGATTTGCCATCACATTTCACCTCCACGTGAATTATCATTTCCTCGAGGTTAAAAATCTATCCATTTTTTTGTTATATTTTTTTGTGATCATTTTATCTTCTATTTATAGACAAGTTTCGATTTGAATTTTTTTCTATACTTTTCTTTACACTAAAAGAGAAATTCCGCCATCAACAATAATCGTTTGGCCACGAATCATAAATGCCTTGTCCGATACTAAAAATTCAACTGCATTGACTAAATCCTCTTTTTCAACCATTCGTCCTGCAGGTGTTTTTTCTTTTGCTTCATTTATCAGCTCTTCACGATTCGGAAAGTGAGTTAAAGCATCTGTATCGATCACACCACCCGATACAGCATTAACGATAATGTTTTTTGGTGCTAGCTCTACCGCTAAGTATCTTGTTAACGCTTCTAAAGCTGCTTTTGAAACCCCTACCGTTGTATAATTTTTCAAGTAGCGAATAGCTCCGAGAGAACTAATGCTAACGATATACCCTCCACCGTTTTTCTCCATCAATTTCGCAGCTTCTTGTGCACAAAATAATAATGCCTTACTATTAATATCCATCGTCCAGTTCCAATGTGATTCTTCAAGGTCCATTAGCGGCCTAAGCACTCCTGAAGCGGCGTTATTAACAAATACATCTAAACGTCCAAACGTTTCATCAATTTCTTTAAACAATTCCTTTATTTTTTCCGTTTTCCCCACATTTGCTTTAACAACAAGTGTTTTCACACCTAATTTCTCGATTTCTTCAGCCGTTTCAACAGCTGCTTTTTTGCTTCTTGCATAGTTGATCACAATATTATAGCCTTTTTCAGCTAGGCGAATCGCGATAGCTTTTCCAATACCACGGCTGCTTCCGGTTATAAGAGCTACTTTCTCTTGCGTCAATCTCTTCATCTCCTTATCATCTTAAGAATAACTCTTCTTATTTTAACAAAAAATATAGTTAATTCGTGTTATTTTAGGGGGGAACGGCATGTATAATGGACGAGATATGACGGAGCTTTCCATGATATCTAAACGAAAATGGAGTACTGAGGAGCTTTCTCACTTTCATCACGCTTTTCAGCAAATATTGCCTTATTTAAACATCGAAGGACAAACGATGTACCGTGAAATTGTGGAAGAAATTAAAGCACGTAATTCTTAGACACAGTCAAAATCAGGAACAAAATTCAACTTTGTTCCTGATATAAGGAAAAGATTTTTTGATGTGAAACTGGAAATGCGTATTGATTCATCTCATCTTTTGTCACTTTGTTTATCTCTTTCATTTCCGTATCGTTCTTTACATGTCCAAAAAAGACTGAGATGTTCCACGTTAGATGAGAAAATACGTGCTGAATCGTTCCAGCTAAGTCGCCAATCGTTGATTCAATGCCATATTCTTGTTGTAAAAATTGTTCTAGCTGCTTTTTTTGTGATAAATTTCCTCGTTTCGTTTCACAATTCGGAAACTCCCATAAATTTGCTAATAACCCTTGCGAAGGCCTTTTATGAATATAATAAAAGTCATCCTTTTTTAAAACAGCAGCAGCTATTTGTACTTGTCGGTGTGCCTTCGTTTTCGTTTTAACAGGGAGCTCCTCTTCCACACCTTCATGATAGGCTGCACAATGTTTGCGTACAGGGCAAAGAAGACAAGACGGTGATGTTGGTGTACAAACTAATGCTCCTAACTCCATCAAAGCTTGATTAAAATCAGACGGATGCTCTTTTGAAATGATTTCACGAATGACGGACTCAAAAATTTTTCTCGTTTTCGGCTTAGCTATATCCTCCCAAATGGTTAAAATTCTTGAAACAACACGCATGACATTTCCGTCTACAGCTGGTTCAGGAAGATTGTAGGCAATACTTAAAATAGCCCCTTTCGTATAAGGCCCGATCCCTTTTAATTTTTCTAATTGTTTCGGATCATCCGGAACTTTTCCACCATATGTCTCTTTCACTTCCTTCACAGCTGAATGTAAATTTCTAGCACGGGAATAATAACCGAGACCTTCCCAAGCTTTTAATACCTCTTCTTCATCCGCTTCAGCTAAGGCCTCGATGGTAGGAAATTTTTTGATAAATTGGTTAAAAAAAGGTTTTACTGTATCAACGCGCGTCTGTTGCAGCATTATTTCTGATACCCATACTTTATATGGATCTTGATCCTTTCTCCACGGTAAATCTCTTTTTTCACGACGATACCATTCGAGTAAATCACGTTGAAATGTTTCTTTTTGAAAATGCATAAGCTGCTTTTGTAGTATTTCTTCCATTCAAAAAGTACCCCCAATTTCATTGCTGTAAGAAATGGATTTATGATTAAATGTAAATAGGGAAAAGAAAATGTTTTAGTTATCAAACATGATTTCGTACATTCATGTTACATGAAATATTTGTTTTCTGAAATGGTAAGAAATTTTTTTATAAATATTTGCCGAAGTTTTTGCTTTAAAAATTGGAGGTTAAAGTCATTGGATACTGGCACACATGTTGTAATGGGGATTGCATTAGGTGGAATCGCTACGTTGGATCCTTATGTTGGAGGGCATCTCATCACTTCAGAAGCAATAATGGTCAGCACCGTTGTTGGCTCTCAAGCCCCTGACATTGATACATTTTTAAAACTGAAAAACAATGCTGTATATATTCGAAACCATCGCGGCTGGACACATTCCATCCCTGCAATTATCCTATGGTCTCTTCTCATTACTTTCTCCATAAATTTTTTTATACCCGAAAGCAATTTGTTCCATCTATGGTTGTGGACATTAATCGCTGTTTTTCTTCATGTCTTTGTCGATATTTTTAATGGTTATGGGACTCAAGCTTTACGGCCATTTTCAAAAAAATGGCTTGCACTTGGAACGATTAATACGTTTGACCCATTTATTTTTATTATGCATATTGTCGGAATCATCATTTGGATGATTGGCTACGATCCTGGGTTTACCTTTTTAACGATTTACCTTATTCTCTTCGCTTACTATGTTGTTCGTCTTTTTATGCAAAGAAAGATTATTAAAAAAGTACACGAAAAAATTGATAAAGTGGAACAAATCGTATTTAATCCAACCATTCAATTTCATAAATGGGTAATAGTTGTCAAAACAAAAAATGAATTTTATGTTGCACACGCCATCAGAGGTGATATCGATATTCTCGATCGATTTGAACGAAAACCATTGCCTAACAATGAGCTGATGGAAGCAGCAAAAAAAGATCATAATATCGATGCTTTTTTATCCTTCTCTCCTATTTACCGTTGGGAGATTGCAGAATATGATGATTTTGTTGAAGTACGATTTACTGACCTTCGTTATCGTAGCAAGAAATATTACCCATTTGTTGCCGTATGTCATCTAGACCATGATCAACAAATTATTCGTTCCTATACGGGTTGGATTTTTAGTGAAAAAAGCTTGAGAAAAAAATTAGATTTAATTTAAAGTTTAGATATCGAAATGATACATCATTGAATTGTTTAGAGAAAACGGATAATACAATCTCCGTTTGGAATCGATCCAAACGGAGATTCACACATTTAGTAGTAGATTAGATCGAGCAATCCATCTTTAATGATGATTTCATATATATAGTAAATCCCATATAAAATACTGATTACACCTGCGATACCATAAATGAAGGGAACAAATTTTTTCATTCTATTTCCGAAAACAAAGGGGAGACCGATAATGGTTGTTAAAAAAAACATGCCAATAATCGTGCCAACTCCAAAAATACAAATGTATAAAAACGCTTGAAAATAGCTTTCAACCGTCGTCATGGTTAAAAGAACCATTGCAGCACTTCCAGCCAACCCATGAATAAATCCGATAATCAATGATTTAACATACGTATAATCCTTATTTTGTTTATGTACTAATTTTTGCTGATTAGGACGAAAACTTAAAATTCCTAAAAGGACTAGCATAAAGCCAACGAATAATTCCAATGTCATCGATACTGTTTCTGAAATGGTTGTTTTAAATCCGATCACGACCATCCCGATTACCAAAAGCGTCAGTGTATGCCCTATGCCCCAATACACTCCTGTTAAACTTGATTTTTTTATGGCTTTTGTTCTACTAGCAATTGTTGAAACAGCGATTACATGATCTGGTTCTGTCGCATGTTTCATTCCTAGAATCAGTCCAAAAAAAAGAACTGATAGAAAATTGACTGTCATGTTATTCACCTCTTAACTTTTTTAAATAGGCTCTTTTCTAAAAGATTGTTGCTTTACCATAGCTTTTCGGCGGTTTTCTTCATATACTTTCAATTTTAAACGAAGTTCTTGAAATAGGAAAGGCTGGCCAGTATCCGACCAGCCCTGATTAATAATTTCCTTATAAAGAAAAGTTGTCCCTCTTTCCATATGGACAACTGTATCCTGCTCTAAATGAGCATGTTTATAAACAATTAACGGATCCTGCAAATATTCATGTATGTTATTTTTCAACGTAAACACGAACTTTTGCGAGACTTTCTTTTTTGATGTTTTATAAGGAAAATTTGAATCACTTATCTGCAACAGGGGCAGTAAGTTAATCATGTTGATGATGTCCTATATAACGAAATGGTTGTTTCATTTTTCGATTCTCCCGCCGCCACGGAATCCTAAGCTCGTTTCTGAACCTTTCCCTATTATCCTAAACTATTAAATCTGAAACTGAACAAAAGTGTTTTGGATTTTTTTTCTCGACTATTGTAGCGGATGGTCTCTCAATTCAAACTTCTATTTCGGCAATCATAATAAGAGCTTGCAAAGACAAAAACAATTGATAATGAAAATTCGGATCGTTTAAATCCTTCCCTAAAAGGGTTTTAATTTTTTGTAATCTGTATCGGAGGCCACTGACAGACAAACAAAGGTCTTCAGCGGTTAGTTCAAGATTTCCTCCATTTTCTAGATAAACATATAATGTCTTTAAAAGCTCATGATTTTTGGAACTATCTTTGCATTGATACAATTCTCCTAACAAATATCTGGCAGTTTTTTTCACCATTTCTACATTGTTCCCATTCATTAACGCGCCAACCATTCCTAATGATTGAAAGGAAACAATTTTATTATGAAAAGTTGTGATACGAAGTGCAGTAACAGCCTCTTCATAACGCTTGGCCGCCTCATTAATTTCGTTTCCGACCAAGCTGATTCCCGCTTTAAATTTATACGTCTTATGTTTTTTGGAAAGGTATTGAATCAATTCATGGCAAAATGGTTCTACCCTATTTTTGAAAAGCTCACTTTCAGGAACTAACAAAACGACTCCATTCGATCGCTGTGAATAGAGAAGGTTTCGTTTCCTTTCTTTAAAAAACTCAGAAATCGACTCCATAAACAATTCATGAAAAACTAATTCATCTTGTGAATTTTTGTCTTGATTAGTATGGAAATATTTGATCATTACAATGTAATAAGGTTGATTTAAATCAAGATTAATATAACGTCCTCGTTGAATAATTTCTTCCTTAGGAACATTTTTCCCAGATAAAATTTGGTCAAGAAAATACCCTTTCATTCGTTCAGTCGCTTCAAAGCTTTTTTTTTCATTTAAAAGATAAAGGGAGCAAACTAAAGCAATTCTCTCTAGAATTAAATAATCTAATTTCAAAACCTCTTTCTGTGCATCCTCATATATTAAAGAACAATAACCAAATATTTTTTTGCCCACATAAAAGGGGGTTACTAGACGAATATGGTTCTTTGTGACAATTTTTTTGGTAGAGTAAAACGGTTTATACGATTTTTGATCTTTATCTATTTGTACATTTAAATACTCTTTAAATGATTGATCTTTTTCATAAAATGTTTCTTTCGTCAGTCCAGCATATGCAAGAAGATGAAAGCAATGATTTTCAATGATAATAGGAAGCCCTGTTGATTCATAAACTGTCTTGGCGATAGACTCTAAATCGTTTCCTGCTAAAAGCTCCTCTGCTAGCTTTTTATAAATGCTTGCTGCTCTAGCTAAGCTATTTCTCTCTTCCAATAACTTTTCATACGTATATCCTAGCTCTTTGACGATCGGGTCTTCCTCATAATATTTCAGTTCACTGTTAATGGTTTCTTCATCACAAATATCAATGGATTTAGCGACCCAGCAGCAATAGTCATCACCTTTCGCTTTGCAGGCCGTTTCTTTAACGATGACACGTTGATTGCAAATGACAGATAAATAACCACTCGCATAGCCTACGAGAGTATTACATACTGGTGTATCGGATTTTCCATTGCGAATTAAGTGATCTTCTGCTTCATATGAGTTAAACCAGCTTCCTTCCATATGAACCGATTTTTTTTCAGCATTTTTAGAGTCCCATATCTTTAAAAATTTTGTTTTAACCTTTGCATGCCCTTTCATCATATGCATTTTAGGACCATAAAAAATCGTTTCCTTAATCGAAGGAAAATTCATTTTAGCTGCTTTATATGCATCATTTTTCCCTAGCTCCTGACCGTGTCGTATTTGAAAGCCTTTAAGTCGTTCCAATCCAATATTATTTGCAATATCCTCTTTAAGAGTTCCAAAAGCAGAGATGGATACTAATAGAACACGTTCGCCGTTCACGTAATATTCACCGTTGTTTTCAGTAATATGTAAAGTATCGGATTCAAACACCGTATTATTCATTCGACCATCCCCTTTACTCTGACCAAAATAGTCGAAAATTATGCTGCAAAAAAGAGAATTTGATTTGAGGAGAAAATAAGCAAAATTATGGTAAATGAGTTCTTATGAAGTGATGTAAAATAATAGGGAGTTCTGTAAAAAATAATTTTCAAATTCTTACAATTTCTATTACTAAATCGCTTTTTGGATATGTTTTACATGCCAAAGAATACCCTTCTTTTCTCTCATCATCTGTTAAAGCAGTTTTCGATGCCATCCCTATCTCGTAGTTACCAGATAAAACTTTAATTTTACACAAGCCGCAGCCTCCACCGCAGCATGCATAAGGTATTCCAATAAAATGCTTTCTTGCGATAGAAAGCACATCTACTTCCATTGGGTGATAAACGGTCTGGTTATTAATAGTTAACTTAATCTTATTCAAAATCTCACCTCAACTCTCTATTTTTCATTACGAAGAAAGAAGTTTTCACATAATTGACAAAACTCATCTTTTTTCTCAATTTGAGTCCAATGGCCACAATTTGAAAAAACATGCAACTCCGAATTCGGAAGCAATTCTAATAGCTTTAGGCTCGTTTCTTTATAAGGAATCACGATATCTTCCTTGCCATGAATCAATAGCACCGGGTTTGTAATGAATTTAATTTGTTCATCTGTTAAGGCTAATTTGTCAATATGTGGTTGGCGTGGTTCTGGGAACATTTTCGAAAAAGCTTCTTGAAAGCCTGTCTCTATACTTGCTTTATAACGCAACTCAGCTAATTCGTCTGTCGCAATTTCCTTGTTATAAACAAATATCTCAAGTATTTTTTTCATATTTTCAATACTCGGTTCATATCCCCATACTTTATCTAAACCGTAAGTCAGTTGAAATGGTACACCTACAGAACCCATTAAAACCATTTTGTTAACCAAATCCGGCCTTTTATGAACGATATGCAATGCTAATGCTCCGCCGAGGGAATTTCCGATAATATGCACACGATCCTCGGAAATCTTTTCTATAAAACCGATTAAATACTGTGTCCATAATTCGACATTGTATGAAATATTTTCAGGCCTTTCCGTGTAACCGAAGCCAACAATATCTGGTGCAAATACATGAAAATTTTTGGCTAGTTCCGGGATGACTAATCTCCAGTTTGCCCAAGCGCTAACACCTGGACCTGATCCATGTATTAATAGTACAGGAGCTCCCTCACCCATTTCGTGATAATGAGTAGAAATACCATTTACGTTTACATTCTTTGAATTTAACTGCATGAAATCACCTCTAAAATCTTTTCATCTTGCCATCAAATCTTCAATTTTAATAGTGGAAGCTACGATTCTTTTATAAAACTCTTTAAAAGAAAGGAAGAAAAGAAGATACGGCAGAAATTATGATCTTCTTTCTTCCATACAATGCTAAAAGTATTTCTATAAATCTGATTCTAAAAGTAAAAAACTTGTTTCTCCGAATCATTATGTTAACGCTTTCGAGAATGTTTCTACTAATTCACGTCTATGATAAAATATACCTGCTCCAATTTGATCTTCCGTCCAAGTAATAGTAGGAAAATCAGCATATGTGATGTAACCGCTTGCAAAAGCTTCATTGCGATTACCAGATGGGTCAAAAAAGTATACAGTTTGCCCTCTCGTAATGCCATGACGCGTCGGAGTTACTTCAATTTGAATTTTGTTTTTCGATAAAATATCCGCTGCCTTTAAAACTTCGTACCAATTATCAACATGGAAGCCGGCATGGTGGAATTTTTTATCTGGTCCTTTCACAAAAGCTAGATCGTGAGCGGTATTCGTAACTGAAAGAAAGCTGCCAATCATTTGCTCACCATCAACTGTGACAATTTTTTCACTTTGTCTAAAGCCAAGAACTTCTGTGAAAAAGCGAGTAACTGTTTCAATGTCTTCACCAGTTAATAGTGCATGATCAAGACGGTGTGGGGCGATGCCGCGTAAATTGTCAGGCCATGGATCTGGATTTATGACTCCAACTTTTGTTCCTACTTGTTTAATATCACAGTACAATTCAACAACATGCCCAGTAGGGATTTCAAAGCGAATGGCTTCTCCTTCAGCAATACGAGAACCGTGAGGAACACGCGAGACGCTGCATCCAAATTGCTCAACTTTGTACTCAAGCTCTTCTAATTTATATATATTCTCCACTTTAAATCCCATATGCTCCATGCCAGGAGAATCAGCTTTCTTTAAAATAATGCTATGGTGATCGTATTCATCCCACGCTTTAAAATAAATTCGTTCTTCATCTCTAGCCATTTCCTCTAATCCAATGACATTTTTGTAATAGTCTGCTGACTTTTCCAAATCCATTACTCTAATCTCAATTCGTCCAATTCTCATAATTCCACTCATAACCTTTTACCCCTTTCCATTTATTTTAATCAATTTCACGAAAATTCTTAACGTTATTTCTGCAAAACATGATTTAATACTTTTAAAGCAGCTTCACAGCATAAGCGGTCCTCTTCTTCAGAACCTCCACTAACACCAATTCCACCGATCACTTGGCCATCTAATTTAATCGGATAACCACCTCCGAACACAACAAGTCTTGATGTATGGACGATACCTGTTTTTAATGCAGGGCTTTTATCAATAAGTGGATACCATTCGTGTGTTGGAATTCCAAAGGCAATTGCTGTATACGCTTTATTTTGGGAAATGTCAATACTTAAAATAGGTGCATCATCCATTCGAGAAAAGGCAACTAAGTGACCTCCGTTATCGACAATGGCTATATTGACAGCAATGTTTAATTCCTCTGCTTTTTCTTTTGCTTTCATGATCATTTTTTCAGCAAGCTCATTAGATATTACTTTTTTATGAAGAACGGACATTTTCTCACCACACTTCATCACGTTTTACATTACATTTAAATGTTTTACATTCGAGCTCATATATAGTCCATTTATTCGTCGCAGCCATTTTAAGCGAATTTCTTTGTTTGGAGCTATTTTCATAGCACATTCCTTCTCAATACTAATGATGGCCTTTTTATTTTCTTCAACTGGGACGTAGCAGACACCATTGTATGGATCGTGATCCATAATGGCTTTAATGCTATAAAAACCGGGCTTTGGCAACATATAAAACGGCTTCATATTAATAGCAGCATTTATATAAGATTTGGTTAGCTTGGAAGTGATCGAATAAATTTGCCCGACCGTTTCATATGGTTCACCTAAATAGTCTTGTATTTCACTAACTTCCCCGGAAGAAAGCTTTTCTCTTATTAAGGTTGAGCTAACTTTTTGATCGACTTTGCTAAATTTTGATACAATCGTCACATCAAAATGGCCTTTCCCATCTTCTTTCATCCTTTGCATGTTTCCTTTGCCGCGATATCCATACGTAAAATCAAAGCCGGCAACAACATGTTGAATATTTAAGCCCACAATATACTCTTTAATAAACTGCTGCGGCGAAAGGGAGGCAAAGTTTAAATCAAACCGGATTACATAAAGAATATCAACACCTATTTTTGCAAATTTCTCCTTTTTGGAGGATAATGGTTCAAGATAGTGAACTTTTTGTTTTCCCCTTGACAATACTTCCTGTGGATGAGGGAAAAACGTGAGAACTGCAAGGTTCATCCCTTTTTCTTTTGCAATTTGTTTAGCTGTTTGAATGACCTTTTGATGTCCAAGATGAACGCCATCAAAAAAACCTAATGCCGCCACTAATGGCTTATTTTGAAACGATCTGAGTCCCTCGTCATGAGTAATCGTCACAGTTTTCAATTTTGTTTTCCCCTTTATGAATGAAAATGCCTTCTATCAAACATTAAACACTTTGAATTTCAGACGGCTCCTCCTTCATCTCACAATACTTTCCGCCAAAAAACATGAGCGGGCTGCCATCGTTCATTTGAATATGTGTAACTTTACCAATAAATAATGTATGGTCTCCAGCTTCAACTTCTTTGTCAACATGACATGTAATATTGACGAGAGCACCATCAATAATCGGTAAATCTTGAATACGGCCAAAATCAACCTCAAATTCTTCCTTTAGTTGCCCAGCAAAGAGCATTGATAGCTTTTCTTGCTCCTTTGTCAAAATGTTAACAGCATACTTCTTCGATTTTTTTAAACGTTCATGCATTTTTGCTTTTTTTCCGACTGAAATAAGGACTAGCTTTGGATCGAGTGATACAGACATGAAAGCGTTAGCTGTCATCCCAAATGCTTCACCATCCACTTCAGTCGTAATGACCGTCACACCTGTTGCAAACTTTCCCATTGCCGTTCGAAAAAGTCGATCATCCATTAATATCACTCCCTCAATCTTTTGAAACTTAAGTCATGATCATTGTTTAACGACTTCCCGCTCTGGATTTACCCAGTTCTCTACCGTCCAACCTTCAAGATCGTATTCGCTTAATGCTTGGTCAACATAGCTTGTAAATTTCGTGCTGTCACCGATCGCATCTGCAACCTTTACGATTTCAGAACGAACGTTTTCCGTGTTGCCTCCATAGTTAATTTCATAAAGCTCGTGCCGGCTGCCAAATTCACTTCCAATTGCATCCCAAATCATTTTGTACAATTTGACGCGTTCTTTAGCACTAACGCCAGATCCACGATAATATTTCTCGATATAAGGTCGAAGCTCTGGATTTAAAAAGTCTTCTGCACTTGAAGGCAACTGAATAAGTCCTCCTGCAAGAACTTGTTCAAAAATATTTTTCACTTTTGGCCAAACGAATGGAGCAAGAGCACGATAAGCAACTCCGTATCTCAAGTTTGGCATTACCGTTTTATTCCAGCCTTCTACAGGGTCTGTTGCCATCGCTGTGGACAATGCCCAGAACGTATTGCGCCATGCCAGAACTTCACCAATATTGACTTGAACACCTCTAAACTTATTCGTTCCTGCCTGTTCAGTCGCTTTGAGCAATAAGCCTGCCATAAAATCAAGCTTCACTGCAAAGCGGATACATCCATGGAAGGTAAAGCGGTTAATAAAACCTGTTTCGACAAAAAACTTATTCGTAATATCAACGTTTTGATAGGCTAAAACATTCTCCCAAGGAACAAATACGTTATCAAGAACAATTACGGCATCATTTTCATCAAAACGGCTTGATAAAGGATAATTAAACGGTGATTTAGCTCTTGCCGCTTGAAGCTCAAACGATTGGCGGCTAATCATTTTAACACCTGGTGCATTCATTGGTACAAAGAATATTAGGGCATGGCTTTGATCACCGTCTCCTAAATCGGTTGGTCCGTAGTTGGAAACAAAATTGTAATGTGTAAGCGCTGCAGATGTTCCGACCATTTTGGCACCGCTTACAATTATGCCATCATCTCTTTCTTTAATGGCACGAACAAACACATCTTTATTTTCATGCAGTGATTTTGAACGATCTACTTGTGGATTCACAATGGTATGATTAATAAATGGAAGCTCTTTTCCCGCTTTTAAATACCAGTTTTTAGCATTTTCTTCAAATCCTTCGTAGTAGTTGGCATATGCCTTTAATTGTCCGATAAAAGAAGCTTTATAATCAGGAGTTCTTCCCATAAAACCGTATGTTAGTCTTGCCCATTCAGCAATGGCATCCCTAGCTTCTAATAAATCTTTCGAGCTCTTTGCTTCTACAAAAAATTTATGAGTTGTATAACCTTCCTCAGCTTGCTTTGTTAAAATAGATTTTTTGTTCGGATCATGTAGAGCGTCGTATAATCTAGCAATAGAGCGAACAGAATTTCGATAGGCAGGATGTGTCGTTACGTCTTCGATTTTTTCGCCATTTAAGTAAACAACTCGATCATCTCGCAGACTTTCAATATACTCTTTTCCATTCATCATTTTTGAAAAACCCCCAATGTTTTAAGATTAACTAGTTCATTATTATCGTAACGAACATCATCCTATTAAACTACGACACGAAATGTCTGAAAAATATTTATTTTCTAAATATTACTGTCAGTTTTTTAAATCTTTTCAACAAGGGGCATGAGAAAAGAAACATGCCGAGAACAAGCGGAAGTTCCCAGCATGTTGTTTTCCTCTACTTTCTTGGCATGTCTGAAACTGGAGTTCCCGCGATTCCCCAATGTGTTTTCGGCACTTCTGTTACGACGACACGTATGTTTTCTTTTGGTGCATCAAGTGTCTCACTCACAACCTTTGTGACATTTTTAATTACTTCCTTTACCTTTTCTTCCGGTCTTCCTTCAATGAGTGTAATGGATATGAATGGCAATAAAATCCCTCCCTGATTATTCCTTCACAAAAAATGATACTTCTCCTATGCCATCAAACTTCGCTGAAACAAAATCCCCTGTAGAAAGCATAACAGCACCTGTAATGCCTCCTGTTAAAATAATTTCTCCAGCCTGTAATTTTTCTCCCTTCCGAGCAAGCATATTGGCCAGCATGGCAACTGAATTAGCCGGATGGCCAAGGACACTAGCCCCCGCCCCTAAATCTTTTATTTCCCCATTTATGGACAATGTTACACCGACTAAATCCAAATCAAGCTGTTCTGGGCTCAGCAAGCGGCTCCCAAAAACTACTCGAGATGATGACGCATTATCAGCGATGACGTCTTGGAGAGTAAATTGAAAATTTTTGTAGCGGCTATCAATAATTTCAAGTGCTGGCACAACGTATTGTGTCGCTTGAAGTACTTGAACCCCGGAAATGCCTGGTCCTTCAAGATCTTTTCCTAATATGAAAGCAATTTCCGCCTCCACCTTTGGATGAATGTGCTCACTCATCGAAACTGAACCGTTTTCAGGAATAACCATATAGTCAAAAATGTAGCCATAAATAGGCTCTTCAACTTTCATTTGCTCCATTTTCGCACGGCTTGTTAATCCCATTTTCGGTCCGATGATGCGATGGCCTTGCTTCAGCTTTATGTCTACGAGTTGTTCCTGTATTTTATAAGCATCTTCAACAGTCATGTCCGGAAAATCGTTCGTAATTTTTAGAACTTCCCTTCTCTCATTTTCAGCCTGAAGTAAAAATTCAGCTGTTTCTTTATATTGAACGGCTTCCATTTTGGTCACTCCTTTAGTTATTCACAGTCGCAGCTTTTTTCACAAGCTCTTTTGCTACATCAACAATCATATCCTCTTGACCCCCTACAACCTTCCGCTTGCCCAATTCAATTAAAATATCGCGGGAATCAATTCCGAATTTTTTGGCAGCCTTTTGTGAATGAAGCAAAAAGCTGGAATATACGCCTGCGTAGCCTAAAATCAGGCTGTCTCTAGTAATTTCTTGCGGAGCCGGAAGAATTGGCGCGACGATTTCTTCTGCTAAATCCATTATTTTATATAAATCAATGCCCGTTTGAATGCCTAATCTGTCTAAAACGGCTACTAAAACTTCCGTTTGCGTATTCCCGGCACCAGCTCCCATACAGCGCACGCTTCCATCAATTCTTGTAGCGCCTTCCTCAATGGCAACTAGAGTGTTTGCCATGGCAAGCGACAAATTGTTATGACCGTGAAAACCGACTTCTATTTGTAAAGCATTTTTTAAAGCAGAAATTCTCTCCCTTACTTCATGAGGCAAAAGGGCACCAGCTGAATCGACCACATACACGACATCGGCTCCATAGCTTTCCATTAATTTCGCTTGTTCAACAAGCTTTTCAACTGGGGCGCTATGAGCCATCATTAAAAAACCGACCGTTTCCATACCAAGTTTTTTCGCTAAACCGATGTGCTGTGCGGATACATCTGCTTCAGTAACATGTGTTGCAATTCTTGCCATTTTTGCTCCGAGATTGGCAGCTTCCTTCAAATCATTCATTGTTCCAATACCTGGAAGAAGGAGAACAGATATTTTGGCCTGATTGCAAACAGATATAGCTGCTTCAATTAATTCCAATTCATTAGTATGAGAAAATCCATATTGTAAAGATGATCCGGCCAAACCGTCACCGTGTGAAATTTCAATATAAGGTACTCCCGCTTCATCTAACGCTTTCGCTACTTGAACAACTTGATCTACTGTAAATTGATGACTGACAACATGACTGCCGTCACGTAAAGCCACTTCCGTAATGAAGACATCACGCTTCATCGTCATATGAAACTCCTCCCTTTAAACCAATTGTTTGGCCAATTCATGTTTGGCAAATTCCTCTGCTACTTTAACTGCTGATGCTGTCATAATATCTAAATTACCTGAATATTTAGGTAAATAATCCCCTGCTCCTTCAACCTCTAATAAAACTGTCACTTTGTTGTCTTCAATAATCGGCTCGGTGCGCATACGATATCCAGGAACATATGATTGTACGGTTGAAACCATTTCTTCAATCGATTTAACAATGTCATTCTCATTCATTTTTTCTCGATCAACAAGAGCATTTACTGTATTTCTCATTAAGATTGGGGGTTCCGCCGGATTTAAGATGATAATCGCTTTTCCTTTTTTGGCCCCGCCAATTACTTCAATCCCACGGGCTGTTGTCTGTGTAAATTCATCTATATTCGCCCTCGTTCCAGGACCTGCACTTTTACTTGAAATCGTTGCAACAATTTCCGCATATTCCACAGAACTCACTCGATTAATCGCATGGACAATTGGAATCGTCGCCTGCCCACCGCATGTAATAAGATTGACATTTCCTTCCTCAATATGCTCCTTTAAATTGACAGGGGGCACAACAAAGGCTCCTACTGCTGCAGGTGTTAAATCGAGTACTTTTTTCCCCGCTTCCTTCAACAGCTTTGCATGGCGAATATGAGCTTTAGCTGAAGTAGCATCAAAAACAATATCCGCAAGCTCTGGTCTTTTTAAAAACTCCTTAATTCCTGTATCGATCACTTCATACCCTTTCTGTTTTGCACGACGTAATCCATCAGATTGCGGATCGATCCCAATCATTGTTGTTAATTGTAGAACTTCTGAACGTTCTAATTTCATCATTAAATCCGTGCCAATGTTTCCCGAGCCAATAATGGCTGCTTTCATTTTTGACATAACCGTTCACTCCTCTCCCTTATTCGCTTGAACGAAGGAAAAATCTTACCTATTTATGAATGAATATGATGAATTTTCAGTTTCTTTCTCATGCCTTTTTACTTTGAAAAGCTAACGCTCACTTCTCCTAAATGAGCGAATCGTGCATGAAAGCTATCTCCAGGCTGAGCATCGATGGCAACAGAAAGAGCGCCAGATAAAATTACTTCTCCTGCTTTTAAAGAAATATCAAATTCAGAAAGCTTATTGGCAAGCCATGCTACGCAGAATGCTGGATTTCCTAAAGCTGCAGCACCCACTCCTGTATTCTTCATTTCACCATTTTTATATAAAACCATTCCGACTTGAGCTAAATCGAGCTTATGAACAGGAAGCGGCTTCCCTCCTAAAACGTAAAGGCCTGAGGAAGCATTATCAGCAATCGTATCTTGCAATTTTATGTTCCAATTTTCAACTCTACTATCTACAATTTCTAATGCTGGAACAACATATTCTGTAGCTAGTAAAACATCCATTACCGTTACTTTTGGCCCGATTAAATCTTTTTTTAAAACAAAGGCGATCTCTGCCTCTACTTTCGGCTGCAAAACACGATCCCACGATATTTTTCCACCATTTTCCACAACCATTCCGTCTAGAAGGTGGCCGTAGTCAGGCTGATCAACCCCTAATAATTGCTGCATCGCTAAAGAAGTTAACCCTATTTTCTTACCAACGATTTTTTGACCTTCATCTGTTTTTCTTTTTATCGTTTCTAATTGAATTTGATAGGCTTCCTCAACCGTAATTTCGGGGTCAAGCTCAATAAGAGGCAATACACCTTTTCTATCTTTTTCGGCTTCAGCAAGGTGATCAGAAAAACGTTTAATTTTTTCAATGGCAATACTTTTCAATGACATTCCCACCTTTATAACTTAATGCAAATATTCGATAATTCGCTGTAAAATTCAAAGCTGTGCATACCGCCCTCACGTCCGATTCCACTTTGTTTCATGCCGCCAAACGGCGTGCGTAAATCACGTAAAAACCAAGTATTAACCCAAATGATTCCAGCTTCAATTTGAGCAGCTACTCGGTGAGCACGTCGTAAATTATTCGTCCAAATCGTTGCGCTCAACCCATAATGTGTATCATTTGCTTGCATGATGACTTCTTCTTCACTATCGAATGGAATTACCGTGACAACTGGACCGAAAATTTCCTCCTGCACAACCTGACAGCTGCGATCTAGACCAACAATAATAGTTGGTTCAAGATAATAACCTTTCTTTAACCCTTCTGGACGTTTGCCCCCTGTTAAAAATTGACCACCTTCTTCTTTGGCTAAATCAAGGTATCCGTTAACACGCTCATAATGCTCTTTACTAATAAGGGCCCCGATTTTTGTTTGCGGATCAAACGGATCTCCTATTTTTAATTCTTTTGTTTTAGCAACAAATTTTTCAAGAAACTGGTCGTAAATTGGACGTTCGACATAAATGCGCGAACCACACAAACATACTTCTCCTTGGTTAATAAAGCTTGACTTAATTGTCGTTTCAATCACTTCATCTAGATCCGAGTCAGCAAAAATAATATTTGGGTTCTTTCCACCAAGTTCATACGAGAGTTTTTTCAATGTTTTCGCTGCAGATGCCATAATTACTTTTCCTGTTGTCGTTTCTCCGGTAAACGAAATGGCATCAACATCAGGGTGTTCTGTTAAGGCTGCTCCCGCAGAGTTTGGTCCAAATCCGTGAACAATATTCACAACTCCGTCAGGAACGCCAGCATCGCGGCAAATTTCACCGAGAACCGTTGCAGTTAGAGGAGTAAGTTCAGCTGGCTTGATGACAGCCGTATTTCCAGCCGCTAAGCAAGGAGCTAATTTCCACGTTAAAAGCAATAAAGGTAAATTCCATGGATTAATTAAGCCGACAACGCCAACTGGTCGGCGGATTGAATAATTGATGGCATCATCATCCATTTGATAAGCTTCTGTTCCTATTCCTCTTAAATAATCAGCGAAAAAGTGAAAATTATAGGCAGCACGTGGAATATCAACAGAACTTGCAAGCCAATAAGGCTTTCCGGTGTCCAAAGATTCTAATCTCGCCAATTCATCTTTCCTTTCTAAAATGATATCACCGATGCGGCGCAGGATGGCAATCCTTTCATTTTGCTTTATCTTTTTCCAAGGCCCATTAAGTGCTTTTCTAGCCGCTTTAACAGCGCGATCAATTTCTTCCTTTCCCCCCTCACATACAGTTCCTAACAGCTCTTCTGTAGCTGGATTCAAATTTTCAAATGTTTTTCCGCTTTTAGAAGCAACATATTCCCCATTAATAAAATGCTTGCAATCAAAGGTTTTAACTTTTGTTTCCATTTTCATGATTGAAATCCCCCTTTTCAAAATCAGAATATTTTAACTTTTGTAATTCTTATCGTAAGCTATATATTTTTCATATACAAGACTTTAGTTCCTATATATGCAACAATTTAAAATTTTTTTATTTTTAGTCTTTATTTTAACGATCATTCCCTTTAGACTAATGGATAAATAAAATAATATCCCGATATAAACAACTAAGGAGTCGGAAAGGAAATGACATCAAATAACAGATATATGCTTTCTTCGGTTAAAAATGCGCTTCGTCTTTTACGGAGCTTTACCCTTGAGGAGCCGGAAAAAAAAGTAACAGATTTAGCCGAATCGTTAGGACTTGGAAAAAGTACGGTAAGTCGTTTGCTCTCAACTCTTGAAAGCGAAGGTTTTGTCATTAAGGACGAGGAGACAAGAAAGTATCGATTAGGGTTATCGATTTTACATTTAAATACAGTCTTAACCTCCCATTTAGAAATTACAAGAGAGTCTCAACCGGTGTTGGAACAGCTTGTAAACGAAGTGGAGGAGACTGCCCATGTCGCTCAATTAGAGGATATGGAAGTGATTTATGTAAACAGAGTAGAATGTAGTCATCCTGTTCGAATTTTGTCCCACATTGGGAGAAGAAATCCTCTCCATTGCACTAGTTCTGGAAAGGTTTTGCTTGCTTTTCAGGGTGAACATAAAGTTGAGCAATATATTGATCAAAAGGGACTTCAGCCATACACATTAAAAACAATTACAGACCCAGAAAAACTAAAAATGGAGCTTGAAACCATTAAAAAGCAAGGATATGCCATTAGTATTGAGGAAAGAATGGAAGGAGTTACATCCATTGCTGCACCGATTAAGGATTACACTGGTAAAGTCAAATATGCCCTGACTGTGATTGGGCCTGTTCATCGAATGAATCCTTATCATCCACAAATGATCCATAAAGTTATAAACGCAGCAAAAGAAATATCGGAAAGGTTAGGATACTGGAGAAATTAAGTAAGGCAAAAAAAATCAAATAAAGACCATGAAGAACCTCACTATTCTTCACGGTCTTTAAAAAATTTTGCATATTTTGGATTTTTCGCAACAAATTCATGAAGATTCTCTCCGTAGTTCTGGATCCACTGCCTTACTATTTGTTCAGTTACTTCCTTGCCGCGATATTTACGGCCTGCCTTTGCATAGGTGGTTTCAAAGTCTTCCCATAAAAGTTCAACCCATGTCCTCGCTTTTTCATATGATAAATGTTGATTTTTTTCAAGTAATTCTTTTGCCAATTTGTCAAAATATTGTTCCATGTTCTCTCACCTTTTATAGAAAGTTTCCTTTTATAACTATTCATAATCATTTTCTCAGAAAGTCATAATAAATAATGCGCTAAAAAAAGCGCGAGCTAAAAAACGGAGGGTGACAAGATGCGCAATAAAGCAAAAGGATTTCCACAGCATGAGAAATTTGACGGAGAACCTCGCGCCAAAGCAGAATATGCGTCTCGTCGCGCAAACGGAACAATTAACACCCACCCTCAAGAGCGAATGAGGGCTTCTGGAAAACGAGAAAAGCCTTATACGTAATTCGCGAAAAATGAGAGGAAGTGCCACAATGGGAACGAATGAAAAGAAAAAGTATTATGACCAGCTTTATTCTAATCCGTTTCTTGGGCCAAGAGCAAATCCAAAAAGAGCGCATCATCAAGTTAACGGCGAAACGCAGCAATCACAAGATTTAATTATTCTTGAAAATCAAACACGAAAGCGCTCTTAAAAATGTAACGGATCGTACTGCCTTCAAATATTCAGTATGATCCGTTTTTCAACACTCAAACGAAAAGCACGTTCTGATCAAGAAACAATAATTACCAACATTTCTTTTATATCTTAAAAGCGAGTCTTATTTGACTAATAAAGAAATCGGTAAAGCTTCTTCCTTTAATGGCGTGGAAAGACGATGACCCCAAGCAAAAACACCGTTTAAATATTCAATTTTGAACTTTTCACCAGGGTCCCCATCAATTTCATATATTTCTCCAGGCTTATAATCATTTGGGTCTAGCAAATATGCTTTAGCCATTGCTATTTTCCGCTCTAAAACCGCATATTCATTAACAATTCCTATTTGTTCAGCTTTTCGTGCTTTTTCTTTCAACTTCGCAATTTCTGTTTTCAATTCAAATTCCGTCATTTCACTATACCGTTTTTGCTGCATGTTTCACGACTCCCTTGCCTTCATCTATTTCTAAAATAAGTATAAAATAGAACATGGTCCTTGGCAAAAATGATTAGGAGGAGATATTTTGTCTGCAATTTTTATTACTGGAGCTGGAACAGGATTAGGACAGGCGTTAGCGCTCGAATATGCAAAAGAATATGAAACCGTTGTTTTAGCCGGAAGAACTGAAAGCAAACTTCAACAAACAGCGCACCTTTTACAGAAACAAGAAAAAAAGACATATGTTTATCCTTTAGACATTAAAGATTGGCATGCAGTACATCAAGCTGCGGATAGGCTCTGCGGAAAATTTTCAGTTGAAGCAATTATTAATAATGCAGGATACGGAGCGTTTGGTTCACTTGAAACATTAAAGGAAGAGGATATTCATCAAATGATTGATACAAATGTAAAAGGGACCATTTTTGTGACACAAGCCTTTTTACCTTATTTCAAAAAACAACAAAAAGGAACAATTTTAAACATTGTTTCAACTGCAGGCTTAAGAGGAAAGGTAAATGAAAGTGTTTATGTCGCTTCAAAATTTGCGGTTAGAGGCTTCACCGAAAGCTTAATAGAAGAGTTAGAAGGGACAAATATTCACGTAAAAGCCGCATATATGGGGGGAATGGATACACCATTTTGGGATGGAAATAATCATATAAAAGATAAAAGCCGGCTTCGCTCTCCAAAAGTGGTCGCTGAACAAATTAAAAGACTAGATGATGGCCGAAATAAAATCATCATTGAGTCATAAATCTTTCCGCTTCTATCCTTAAATAGCTGAAAAACATCATAATCTAAAAATGACCATTTATCTTAAGGCTCTTTTCTAAAAGATTGTTGCTTGACAAACCTTAGCTTTTCAACTGTCCAGGCAAGCGACACGCTTGCTACACACTATAGTGTGACGTGAACCGAACAAAAGGTGATGGTCGGACAAATGTAATTTGTCCGACCACGTGCTTTGTTCGGTTCGACAGTCGAAAAGCAACAAAGTTTACGAAAACAGCCTATCTTAAACACCCTTATTGAGTAGGAGCATTGAACGAGCACCTACTCAATTTCTTGCAAATATTGATCAATTAATTCAACTGAAAACCCTTTACGATACAAAAATTGCTTTAATTTTTGCTTTAACATGTTGCGATCATAACTAGCATAGCGCCGTGTTGCTTTTTCTGCTTGCTTACTTAATGCTTCCCACTCTTCTTCACTCGATTGCTGAACAGGCATCATCTCCTTCACGATCTCGATAATATCGAATGAAAATCCTTTTCGCAGCAAATCAGCTTCCATTTTTCGTTTAAGCTCGGCTGAAGACAATTGATTCGTTTTACGGTTATATTTTTCGGCTAGTTTATAGGCTAAATCTATTTGCTTTTCCTTTGTGAACTGACTTAAAGCTGCATCAATGGATGAATGGTTAATTCCTTTTTCTTCTAACTCTTTTTGAATTAGCTGTGGTCCTTTTTTATTCGTATGTATTTGGGTTCGCACATACGCGTTTGCATATTCTTGGTCATTAATATAGTTTTTTTCAGTTAATAATTGCAAAACCTCCTGAATCAAATGTTCACTTACATTTTTTTTCATTAAAAAATCGTGAACTTCTTTTTTTGAGCGCATTTTTAAACCTAAGTATTCAATTGCTTTATGATAAGCTTTTCTCGCCTTATCACCGTATTGTATTTCGATCACATCAAAATCATCTAATTCTAATCCTTTTCGCAAACCAAATTGAATCAGTATATCTTCATGAACACTAAAACCATATTCTTCCCCTTGACCTTTATCTACGTAAACATGAAACCGATTTTTATTTTGTTTTTGTACTTCAATTTTCGTAATCAACATCATAAAACACCTCACAAAAAAATAGTAACATAGGATGCGATGATTTACATTTTCAAAACGATTAAATGAAAATGACATTGCTGAAGGGCAGGATGACTTAAATGAAATTATAGTGATAAATGCAAATTTTTTTAATATAAAATTAACAAAAATCCTATTTCATTTTTAAATTAAATCTAGTATGATACAAAAAGAAATGACGACAACTTAATGACTGAAGAAAAGGGAAGGCAAATGGTGCGCCACCAGCTTTTGCTGGTTCTAGTGGGTTCGATTCCCACCCCGAAATTTTTAATGCATTATATAAAAATTTCGAGGGTGGGTCCCACTTGAAGATCATGGGGAATCTACCCTCAATTGGAGGGATGAAAATGTTAAAAAAACGTGATCTCCATGACTGCCAGGTGTTATACGAGCTTATGGTGCATCCGGAAGTCTTCCCTTTCGTGCGCCATAAAGCAGCTTCTGTGGAAGAATATTTATTTATGACGAAACAAACCATTGAAGCTGAAGAACGCGGCGAATTAATATCCCGGACCATATTAGATGAGTGGGGCTCTCCAATTGGGACGATCAGCTTATATGATATCCAAGAAAAAGCAGGTTTTTTAGGAACCTGGATCGGCAAACCATACCATGGAAAAGGTTATAATAAACGGGCAAAAGATGCTTTTTTCCAAGAGCTATTTTACGAGCTTGGGATTGAAACCATTTTTATGAAAATTCGAAAGACGAATATTCGCTCAACGAAAGCAGCACAAAAATTGCCTTATGTCGTTTTCGTAAATGAAACGAGAAAACATATCCTCTCTCAAATCAATAAAAGTGAAGACATTTATAACCTTTTTGAAATCACAAAGGATGTTTATACTTTATATACATTGCGAAAGCAAGCTGAAATGGTTGAGGAAGGCCATTTAAAAGAAGCTTAAAATCAATCGATCAAGCAAGTCTGATTAGTTTGTAGACAAAGTCTATATGAAATGAATTGTCAAACTGAATGAAAACTCATGTCTCGAGGCACGAACCTGATGAGGAGCCGGAGTTACCAAGTACGGTAATGAAGCGCGATGCGGGCGAAGTAAAAAAGAATGCAAGCGTTTGAGGGCAGTCTGCATGACCCTTTTTTTTGAAAGGGTCATTTTTTTGTATAAAAATAAATCTTTTGACGAAAATAGTAAATGTTCAAATACACAACTGTTGATTATCCATTATTTTACTTAAAAATACAGAATCGTATGGCTGAACACAAGCTTTTCTGCCACATCCCTCGAACAAGAACGCCAGCGGGCAAATTCATTTGCCCGAAAAGCGTTCATTGTTCGAGAAGGGCATGCGTATAGCATGCCCAGTCGGCAAGCGATTCGCTTGCCGACTCTGGCAGAAAAGCTAGAAATAAAGCCATCTCAACTGGTTATTATTGGTTAATCAACTCGCCTGGTTCAAATATTTAAGAGAAAAGAGGCAATGTAGATGGCAGACAAAAAAAAGAAACAAGACAGGAACAAGAGCAACTTAACAAGTGCGCAAGAAGTTACCTATTCCCGAGAGTTTAAAATGGCAGACCGCGCTGGTGGATACATAGAGAATCGAAAATGAATGGATTGACAAACATGGAACAAGGAGGAAATAAAAAAATGGGAAGAACACGTGGTCATAAAAAACGCGACAAAAATAAAAGTTCATTACCACAAGTTCCAAAAGAGGTAAAGTATGAAACGGATGGGGTTTATGAAGAATATTCCGAAGAATTAGCTGATCAAGCAGACCGAGAAGCACAAGCACGTGCAAATGCAGCCAATCAAAGACAAACACGAAAGCCATTCAAAAAAGGGTAAAGGTGTTGGGGCTGGCATTTCGCCAGGCCCCTTCTATTATCTTCTATTATCTTCTATTATCTTCTATTATTGACGTATTTGCCCATTTCCTCGAATAACATATTTCGTAGAAGTTAAAGCTGGAAGCCCCATTGGCCCGCGGGCATGAAGCTTTTGCGTGCTAATGCCAATTTCAGCTCCAAAACCGAATTCAAAACCATCTGTAAACCGAGTAGAAGCATTATGATAAAGAGCCGCAGAATCTACGAGTTGGAAAAACGTCTCTACATGCTCCTTTGTTTCTGAAATAATGGCTTCCGAATGGTGTGAACCATATTGATTAATATGGGCAATAGCTTCTTCAACATCTTCTACTAATTTTACTGCTAAAATATAATCTAAATACTCTGTTTTCCAATCTTCTTCTGTCGCTAATGTTAAGTTTGGAAACTGTCGATAAATTTCTTCATCAACACGTAATTCAACATGAAGCTTTTGTAAAGATTCAATGAAATCACGTAAATGATTGTTTGCCCAGTTTTTATGAATTAAAACTGTTTCGATTGCATTACATACAGAAGGTCTCTGTGTTTTAGCATTGATGACAATATCAATGGCCATTTCTTTTTTCGCTGTTTCATCTATAAAGACGTGGCAATTCCCAGCACCAGTCTCCAATACTGGAACAGTTGCATTTTCGACAACGGTTTGAATTAGCTTTTGGCCACCTCTTGGAATTAACACATCTAAATATTCGTTTAACTTAAACATTTTCGCTGCCGTTTCACGGCTTGTATCTTCAAGCAGCTGAACAGCTTCAAGAGGAAAGCCAACTTTATTAAGCGCACGATGAATAACATTTACAATGGCCTTGTTTGAATGAAGAGCTGAGGTGCTCCCACGCAAAAGCACCGCATTTCCTGTTTTTAAACAAAGAGCGGAAGCATCCACCGTTACATTCGGTCTTGCCTCATAAATCATCCCAACTACTCCTAGGGGGACACGAACTTTTTCAATAAAAAGACCGTTAGGACGCTCGATTGTCTCAACTGCTTCCCCTACTGGATCCTTTAATTCAGCTAAATCTAATAGAGCATCTGCCATTGCATCAATTCTTTCTTCATTGAGCATTAAGCGGTCCAGCAATGAATCATGATAGCCCTTTTCATGTCCATACTGCAAATCCTTTTCATTTTCTTTCATAATATAAGCAGATTCCTCCCGCAATTGAGCGGAAATAGCTTTTAAAGCTTCATTTTTTTCTTTTGTCGTTTTCGCTACTAATTTCGAAGCCGCTTCCTTTGCTTTTTTTGCTTTCATTAAAAGTTCACTCATAAGATCAACTCCTTATTCTTAAATACTAATTTATCGCGATGAATGACTTCTGGATGGGTTTGATTGGCTTTCTCCATCGCTTCTTTACTTGATAACCCTTTAATCTTGGCAAGCTGCTCAGATGAATAGTTCACTTCACCTTTGCCAATTAATTCTTTTTGAGAATTAACAATTTGTACGACATCCCCGCTTGAAAACATCCCATTTACTGCCTTAATACCTGCAGGCAACAGCGATTTTCCTTGATGTAAAATCGCCTTTTCTGCTCCCTCATCGACTTCAATTTCCCCTTTTACAGCAGAATGTAAGGCAATCCATTGTTTAGGATTTTTCACGGTTGACAAAGATGGCCCAATATATGTTCCATCTCCATTTCCATTGATAATTTCCTCCAATTTTTTCTTTCCGGAGCCTTTTCCTATAAAGATATTAACACCAAGGGATAGAGCGGTTTGTGCAGCCATTAGCTTCGACTTCATACCACCAGTTCCAACTTTCGAACCGGAATCACTGCTCATCTTATGAATTAACTCGTTAGAAATAGAAGGAAGATAATCTAGGCGCTTTGCATTCGGATTATCTTTCGGATTCTCCTCATAAATGCCATTAATATCCGTTAAAATAATAAGTGTTTCAGCATGAACTAACCCGCTTACTAGCGCTGAAAGCATATCATTATCACCGAAGGTTAGTTCCTCAATCGAAACCGAATCGTTTTCGTTAATAATCGGTAAAACAGAACGTTTAAGAAGCTCTTGTAGTGTCACGTGGGCATTTTGATATTGCTCTTTTTTCTGAAAATCCCCTCTCGTTAGTAATAATTGGGCACAAATGATTCCATGCCTAGCGAATACCTCTGTATATGCTTGTATTAAAAGCCCTTGACCAACAGCAGCTGCTGCCTGTTTACCTCTAATGGTCATAGGTCTTGTTGGATAACCTAAAAGCTTATATCCAGCTGACACAGCACCTGATGATATTAACACGACTTCATAGCCGAGCTTCTTTAAGTGTGCAATCGCCTCAACATGATCTGTCAGCTTTTCTATAGAAAGACCACCATTAGGATCCGTTAACGAGCTGCTGCCGATTTTTATGACAACTCTTTTCCCCATGATCAGCACCTCACTATCGTTGTCGTCTGCCATACCGATTGTTTTTTCAATTTATTCCAAATAAAAAAGACTCACATCGCCTAGTAAAAGGACGAATATGAGTCAATATCCGCGGTACCACCTTTATTAGTCTCATCTTGACGATGAAACTCCCTCAACTCCTGTATCGTAGGATACGGTTAGGTTATTAGCCTAACAGCTCAAGGGGTAGGTTCAATAGCCAATCAGCGGTGGAACCTTCCAGCCTATGAGTTCCACTCTCTTTCGCCTAAGACATATTTACTGGCCCCTATCAACGCCACAACGAATCTTCATTTTTTAAAAATTATGTGATAACTGTTTAGGATTGTCAAGATACTTTTCATGATTTTATTTACATAAATTTTTCATAAAAAACTTCTTTCCTATATCATGATATGATTCACATTGAATCATCCATGTGAAAACATTTATCCACATTATTGTGGATAATGTTAATAAATTCCCTAACTATTGTTGTTTTCTTATTCAATTATCCCCAACTTACTCACAAAATTTGTGTGTAAATATTCGGTTAATTGTGAATATTGTGGATAAAAATGTTTATAACACCTGTTCTCCTTTTTTTCTTGTGGATAAAATTAAACGATTTTTTAGAAACGCTTTACGGTCTTTTTGTTGATGATTTTGCCTTAATATGACACAAATGAAAAAGTCGATTTTTCCTGCTTAAAGGAAGAATCGACTTTTTGTTGTTTTTCGTCATTTTTCTTATTACGGTTTAGCTGTATAAAAAGGATTTTTCCATTCCATAAGTACTGCGTAGTTACAAGATTCTTCGTCTTCTAAATAGTTCGCCACCACTTTAACAGGGGTACGTCCGCAGCGGAGCAGGAAGGTAATGACAGGATCTTTTATTTCACCATTTAAGACCGCTTCAAGATATTGTTCCGCTGTCATCTCATGAGCTTTTTTATGGTAGCCAGGCATTCTTCCTCCGCCTAACAGACGTTCCAATCCCAATTGAATAACGACTTCATACATGGATAACATCAGCCATTTTCCAAGACCTAATTTACGATACGCTGGTCGAACGCCGATATCAACGACATAGAGCGTATTGCCATTTGGATTATGGTTACGAATATATCCATTATCGGTGATTTCTTCCCATGAATGTTCTGGATGATTCGGATCAAAGTCAACAATTAATCCTGTCATCGACCCAGCAATTTCCCCATTTATTTCAATACATAAGGCTCCCTCTGGAAATAGCGTGATATGGTTTTTCAGCTGTTCCGTATTCCACCATAATTCAGACGGAAATGGCGGAGGAAAGCTTTCCTGTTGAATACGAATTAAACCATCAAAATCCTTTTCTTCATAATTTCGGATCACCGCTGGCACAGGACGCTCTTGGTTAAAGACGTAAAACTGCTTGCGATACATTGTTCCTCCTCCTTGAAAAAAGGTTAAATCTCCCTTTATTTCCAATCCGGATACAGGTCTGTACGGCGATCGCGCCATGTCGTAACCGATCCTTTTTCACGAACTTTGTATAACAGCTCTAAATCAAGATCAGCTGTCACAATCATATCATGATTGATTTCCCCTTCTACTAATATGCCACGAGGAGGGAATGGAATATCGTTTGGTGTAATCACTGCCGCTTGACCAAAGTTTGCTCGCATAAAGTCAACGGTCGGAAGGGAGCCCACCGTCCCAGTTGTAACGACATAAACTTCGTTTTCGATGGCTCTTGCATGACTTGTGTAACGAACACGATAAAATCCATGACGGTCATCTGTGCAAGAAGGACAGAAAATGACGTCAGCACCTTTCGCTTTTGCCATGCGAACGATTTCAGGAAATTCAATGTCATAGCAGGTTAACATCGCAATGGTACCTTTTTCCGTCTCAAACACCTCTAGACCATCCCCAGGTGACATGTTCCACTCTTTCACTTCTGTAGGGGTAATATGGAGTTTTGCCTGTTCGGCTACCCTTCCGTCTGGATAGAACAAATGAGCGACATTATATAAGCGATCACCTTTGCGGATGACATGAGTTCCACCAATAATATGCATATTTGTTTTCTTAGCTAAATCTATAAATAATGAACGGTATTGGTCAGTAAAATCTGGAAGATCTTGAATCGTTAAAGGCTGTCCTTTCTCATTGCCAATGGACATGAGCTGTGTAGTAAAAAACTCTGGGAATAAAACGAAATCTACATCAAACTCTTGAGCTGTTTTAATGTAATGCTCCACTTGTTGAGCAAATTCTTCGAATGATTGAATCGTATGGAGATGATATTGAACGGCTGAAACTCTTAGTTTCATAAGCCCCTCCTCCTTTTGTCATCATTATAGAAAAATTCATCCTATCATAAGGGATGATATCGATATTATGAAACAGATCGTGCATTTTAACAAGTACATACTTTCATGTAACATAGTTTAAAAAATATACTAAAGGAAAGGAATTAAAAGTTGCCAATAAAGCAAATAATTGAACGTAATCTAGAAAGCACAAGATGGATTTGAATAAATAGTTCCCACGCATGGAGTAAGAAAAGCGCAAGCGCCCCGCTTAGCGACGTATGAACTGGACCGCAGGCATTTAATAACGAAGTGTTGGGAAAAAGCACCATTCATTTATTTAAAGCTTTTTTCTTTTGAAATACATATCCTAAAAGCCACTTCGTTGAAAAACGATCTTCTTTTTCAGATGACAAATAAGTATAAATTGCTCCCATAAACAAAGCTCCACCGACAATATTGCCAAGTGTTACTGGAAAAATGTTGTGTATAACTCCAGCTAAATCAATTGTCGCTGGATGCGGAATTGCTAATGCAAGTGAAAAAAGGACAAAATTGGCAATAGAGTGTTCATATCCAGAAGCAAAAAAGATAAAAACAATTAAAATCATTGAAAATATTTTCGCCATATCCTCTTTCATTTGCATCGGAATATAAATCGCTAAGCAAACGAGCCAGTTACAAAGAATTCCTTTAAAAAAGAGTTGCATCGTTGTGGCATGTAGTTTCTTCTCCGCGACTACAAACAATAAATGATCTTTTGAAACATCATCAAAAATACCAGATTGGGAAATAAGAAACGCAAAAAAGATAGCGCCTAATATATTACCGCTATAACATGTAATCCAGTTTTGCACCAAATCTTTCACAGTTGTTTGCTGTTGTAAAGTACTAATCGTAAAATACATCGTATTTCCAGTAAATAGTTCAGCACCACCATACATAATTAATACTAACGCAATTCCAAAAAAAATACCGCTCACTAAATAAGTTGCAGGAGAATTTGCTACACGAAAATACTCGCCGATACGGAAACAAAGAACAAGGGCAAAGCCGATGTATACACCTGCCATCGCTGCACGAATGATATATTGGATAAGGGATTGTTCTAGAATCGTACGTTTTTTTAAAGCTAACTCTTTACACTTTTGAACTGCTTCCATCTCTTATCACTTCTCTTTCATAACATGTTTGTGAATATTTTCACATTCTTTTCGTAACATAAAATAATACTTTCTCTGTCATTTTTCAACACATTTCTACAATTGTTAAAATAAAATTCAAATTTATAATGGTGTAAACGAATACAAAATTTTATTTTTGTCCAAAAGTTACGTATGTACTGTTTGAGTTCATTATGTAATATAAGCATATTTCTTTCATTAATGATCCATATTGAATTATTATAGGAATGAAAAATCTTTAAGGAGGTTATCAATATGAGTAAAAAAGTGTTAATTGTGACAGGAGATGCAGTAGAAGCGTTAGAGGTTTACTATCCTTATTACCGTTTATTAGAGGAAGGTTTTGACGTTACAATCGCAGCACCAAAGAAAAAGAAACTACATACAGTTGTTCATGATTTCGCTGATTGGGACACTTATGTAGAAAAACCAGGATATCTCCTTGATGCACATGCATCATTTGCAGATGTGGATCCATCAGAGTATGATGCTTTAGTTATTCCTGGAGGACGTGCACCAGAATATATTCGCCTTGATGAAAACTTGCCAAAAATTGTCCGTCATTTCTTTGAAGAAAATAAACCAGTAGCAGCGATTTGCCACGCTTCACTCGTGTTAGAAACGATTCCAGATGTTGTGAAAGGCCGCAGCTTGACAGCTTACATTGCCTGCAAACCAGGTGTAGAAGCCATCGGCGCAAACTATGTATCAGAAACAACTCATGTTGATAACAACCTTGTATCTGCCCATGCTTGGCCAGATTTACCAGCATTCATGCGTGAATTTATTAAATTATTAAACAAATAAAAGGTTTTGAAGGCGTTCTCCTATTGGGAGACGCCTTTCAGTTTATAGACAAAGTCGAAAAGCAACAAAGTTTACGAAAACAGCATTTTAAAAAGATTATCATCGGATTTTTAAACTTCTAACAAATACAGTTATTTATACGACCCCTGCTTTCATAACCATCCCATCTAACGGACGTTCCATTTGGAGCTCCATCCATTTCGCAATTTCTATTAGTTGCTGCAAATTAGTATTGGTTTTTACTTCCATAGCATGAAACATATGAACCATATCTTCTGTACAAACATTTCCAACAGCTTTTGGGGCAAATGGGCAGCCACCTAATCCAGCTATAGATGAATCAAACCTCCTTACACCAGCTTGATACCCTGCTAAAACATTTGCAAGTCCTAATCCACGTGTGTTATGAAAATGTAGACCTAATGATATGTCATTTCCAAAAGCTTTTTTAAATTCGACAACCATCTCTTCCACTTGACGAGGATTGGCCATTCCAGTTGTATCAGCTAATGTAATTTCAGAGCAGCCATCATGTAAGAACTTTTCAGCGATGTTGAGAACTCTAGACACCGGAACACTTCCCTCGTAAGGACAGCCAAATGCGGTACCGATCACTCCGGAAACACCTTTATTTGCCGCTACACCATCTTGAATCACTTGGCATAACTCTTTAACAGCCTTGTCTACCGTTCTATTTGCATTTCGCAAATTAAAAGTATCACTGCTTGTTATCACAACATGCAAAAAATTTACATCCGTTTTCAACGCACGTTCCAACCCAGATCTACTAAGAACTAATCCTCCGTATCGAACATTGTCACGTTTTGGAACCCGCTTCATTACTTCTTCTGCGTCTGCCATTTGTGGTACTAGCTTTGGATTAACAAAAGAAACAGCTTCGATGTTTCTTATGCCTGCATCAATGAGACGTTGAATCAATTGAACTTTAATGTCAGTTGACAATATTTTTTCTTCATTTTGCAGCCCATCTCGAGGTCCTACTTCGCAAATTTCAACCATTCATTTTCCCTCCCACTTTAATAAATTTCGATTTTGATCTTTATCTAGATGTTTTAAAACTTGGTCTCGCCCTTCATAAATATGTTCATGCATCGCAATACGGGCTCGATCCGGTTCTTGATCTTGAATAGCTTTTAATATGATTTTATGGAAGTCTAAAGACCGTTGTAATTCGGATTCACTGTACCAATAAAATGACCGAAAAACTAAAGGAATGACTACAACCTTTGAGAGATGAAAGTGAAGGTGTTCATTTCGACAAGCTGCAAAGATTGATTCGTGAAAGCGATTATTTGCTTCTACCAAAAGTTTTACATTTTCATTAGTCGCTTCATTACATTGATAGACTGCTTTTTCGTATAGATCGTTAGCCTCTTCTAATGCTGCTATATTCTCATCTGTTCGATATAGTGCTGCTTTTCCAGCAGCGTAGCTTTCCAGCAAAGTCCTTATATCATAAATTTTTTTAATATCTTCTTTCGTAAAGTGACGAACTTTAACTCCCCTTTTTAAAGGAACAACTAATCCTTCTGCTTCTAGCTGTTTAATCGCTTCACGAATAGGAGTTCGGCTTAAATTTAATTCTTTCGCAAGTGATTCTTCTGTTAAACGCATTCCTGGTGGATATTTCAAGTGGATAATAGCCTCTTTTATAAAATTGTATGCATCCATATCAACACCTCAATTCAATTGTATACAAAACTAGACAAAATTTTCAACAATTTATCAAAATTTTAAAAATATATTGACTATTTGTATACAAAGTGATATTTTTGTATACAAATAAAAATTCTGAATATTTAAATTTATCAGTTTAAATAAAGGAGGGGGATTATGAATACAAAATTACCATTAGAAGGTCTTCGTGTAATTGAATTAGGCACCTTATTAGCTGGACCATTTACTGGTAGGCTATTAGCAGATTTTGGCGCTGAGGTGATTAAAATTGAACCGCCTGAGAAATGCGACCCAATGAGGAAATGGGGGAAATCAAAAGATGGGGTCGGCCTCTGGTGGCCCATTCAATCACGAAATAAAAAGTCAATTACTTTAAATTTACGTGTTGAAGAAGGACAAAAAATTTTAAAAGAACTAGTTAAACAGTCCGACATTCTGATTGAAAATTTCCGTCCTGGGACAATGGAAAAATGGAATTTATCATATGAAGAATTATCCAAAATGAACCCGAAGCTCATAATGGTTCGCACTTCTGGTTTTGGTCAAACAGGCCCTTATAAAAACAGAGCTGGTTTTGGCAGTATCGGGGAGGCTATGGGCGGTTTACGATATGTTACAGGTTTCCCTGACCGTCCTCCAACAAGAATTGGCATCTCCATTGGTGACACATTAGCAGCCCTTTTTGCAACAATAGGGTGTTTAATTGCCCTACAAGAGAGAAATTCTTCAGGAAAAGGTCAAGTAGTTGATACCGCCTTGTATGAAGCAGTTTTTGCCGTAATGGAAAGCTTAATACCCGATTACTTACTTGCTGGATATATACGTGAACGAATGGGGAATATCCTTCCTGGAGTTGCACCTTCCAACATATATTTTACAAAGGATAAAACATATATTGTTATCGGAGCAAATGCAGATGGAGTTTTTAAACGTTTATGTGAAGCTATGAATCAACCAGAATTAGCGGAAGATCCTCGATTTTCCACACATGAAAAAAGAGGAGAAAATATGAAAGAGTTAGACGACTTAATTGAGGAATGGACGAAGTCTTTAAACGCAAAAGAAGCCTTAAAAATATTAGAGGAAAAAGGAGTACCATCTGGACTTATTTATTCAGCAAAAGATATTGTAGAAGATCCTCATTATAAACAAAGAGATATGATTATTTCCGTTGAACACCCACAATTAGGAGAGTTTCCGATGCCTGGAGTTGTTCCTAAATTAAGTCGAACACCAGGTCAAGTAAAATATCCTGGAGCGGAATCAATGGGCAAGCATAATGAAGAAGTGTATTGTGGCTTGCTTGGTATGACAACAGAAGAGCTAAAACGATTACAAAACAAGCAAGTTATTTAGTTTCTTTCATCATCCTGAATGAAGAATGGAGGCTACTAATGGAAAAAAGACAAATAAAAGAACCGATAAGAAAAAAATGGATTTGGATTGTTCTCTTTTTCATCGTCATGGGGATTGTTCCGTGGTATTTTCCGAAAAGCGCTGGGGAAATATTCATTCTCGGCTTTCCACTCTGGGCATTTGTTTCAGCCATTTTTTCACTTGTTTTATGTGGGTATTTAAGCTGGCTTTGTCTTAACGAATGGAAAATTGTTGAAGACATTGAGCAAGAAGAGGAGGCGAAAAAATGAATGATTTAGTTTTTGCTGGGACGGACGGCATTATAATCTTAACGTTTTATGCAATCATTATGCTAGCCATTGGCTATTTCTCTGGAAGAGGAAAAAATCTTCATGACAGTTTGTCTGGCTATTATTTAGCAGGAAGAAATTTAGGAATTATTGCTTTGTTTTTTACGTTATATGCAACACAATATAGCGGAAATACGATCGTAGGATATGCTCCAACTGCCTATCGAACAGGTTTTTCATGGATTCAATCTATTTCATTTATGACCATTATAATCGGAATATATTTATTATTTGCTCCTAGATTATATGTCATTTCTAAAAGACAAAACTTCGTTACACCTACAGATTGGCTTCAATTTCGTTTTAAATCGAAAGCGGTTACAATTTTAAGCATTTTTCTTATGCTATGGGGATTAGGAAATTACCTATTAGAGCAATTAGTAGCAATTGGGCAAGCTATTTCAGGCATGACAGGCGGAACAATTCCGTATCAAATTGGGGTTATTGCCTTCGTTCTTGTAATGTTGATTTATGAATGGATGGGTGGGATGAAAGCGGTTGCTTTTACAGATGTGATGCAAGGATTAGTACTTATGTTAGGTATTTTTGTTTTTCTATTTGGATCTTTACACCTTGTAGGGGGAGATTTTGTAGAAGTTACAAAATTTATTTCCGAACATGATCCTGCAAAAATAGCGGTCCCTTCTTTAGAAACCTCTATTAACTGGTTTAGTCTGTTGCTGCTTGTCGGATTTGGAGCTGCTATTTATCCTCATGCGATACAACGTATTTACTCTTCCGAAAGCGAACGTACATTAAAACGATCTTTTGCTCGTATGGCATGGATGCCTCCATTAACAACAGGACTTGTATTTATTATTGGTATTATCGGAATAATGGTAATCCCAGGACTTGATAAATCAGGATCTGAACAATTAGTTGGGATGATGGCTAATAAAGTAGCCTCTATCAACTCGTTTTATTACTGGGTAATGGTACTGTTTTTCGGAGGAATCGTAGCCGCGATTATCTCAACAGCCGATTCAGTTCTTTTAAGCTTTTCATCGATGATCTCAAATGATGTATACGGAAAATTTATGAATCCAAATGCTTCTGAACGTAAAAAAGTCATGGTAGGAAAAGCAAGTGGTATCCTTGCAGTTGTTTTTTTGTTGTGGATTGCTTGGAATCCGCCAGCAACCCTCTATGAAATATTCGTCCTAAAGTTCGAGCTATTGGTTCAAGTTTTTCCCGCCTTTATTCTCGGTCTGTATTGGAAACGGCTATCTGCTAAGCCAGTGTTCTTTGGAATGTTAATGGGAGCAATATTAGCTGGAGTACTCACTATTATCGGTCATAAAACAGTAGTTGGTATTCACGGAGGAGTTTTAGGTCTTGCTCTTAATATTTTTATTTGTGTTATCGGATCTTTAATGTTTCCATTATCTGCCCAATCAAAACAAGAAGCTGAAAAATTAACCTCATTAAATATAGAAATGTAATTCTATTCTTTTTAATGAATTTCTGGGGTGTGTTTTCATCATTACATATTAAAGGAGGGGCAAAAAATAATGAAGTTTCATCCTGATCAATTAACAACGAATGAGATGTACAAATTATTAATTGGTTCGATTGTTCCAAGACCTATTGCTTGGGTTTCGACTATTTCTCCAGAAGGTCGTTTAAATTTAGCTCCTTTTAGCTTTTTTACAGTTGCTTCAAGACAACCACCAATGCTATGTATTTCCATTGGACCTGGTGTTGGAGAAAGGGAAGGAACAGAGAAAGATACATTAGTCAACATCCGTACACAAAAAGAGTTTGTTGTTAATGTTGTTCCTTCGTATTTAGGAAATAAAATGCAGAAAACATCCGAAAATTTTCCTAGTCATATAAACGAGTTCGATGTCGCACAGTTAACTCCAATTGAAAGCGAATTCATTCAACCAAAAAGAATTAAAGAATCTCCAATTCATATGGAATGCCAGTTAGAGCGTATGATTCAGCTTGGAAGCGACCATCTGATCATTGGAAAAATAGTCCTGTATCATATTAAAGATGATTATTATCTAGGAAACTACAAAATTAATTTAGAAAAATTACAGCCTCTTGGCAGGCTAGCAGGGAATTATAGCGAGATCAACAATTTCTTCAATCTCCCAAGATAAACTTTACAATAAATTATTATACCCTTATTAACTGAAGATACCCATCACTTAAAAAATAAAACTTAAAAGTCTATTTTAGAGTAAATAGCTCCAAAATTAAAACCCAAAGAATGTTGATTTTACAGAATTCTTTGGGTTTGCTTTTTAATTGCGGGATTAACTATAACTTTTCGGATAGCTCCTTTTTTATTTACTGTCTTCAAGACTCAAAAAACATTGTGGAACGTGACAAACTCCTAGAACTAATAATTTCGATAATCTCTATTAATCAAAAATGTGTCTAGCATATTTCATATACATCCTCATTAAAAATATCCAAAATATTGACTTAAATCCCTAAGTATATATACAGACCAACTTATCGAAGAAACTATTAAGGAAAAGCTCTAGCCCCCCTTTTCTTGCTAGCCACTACTACTCTCTTCGCAGCTCGGGACTTGAACTCTATAGAATATGCACATGCCTAGCACACCAAAAAAAGACACTTGCCAATTCAAATAATGGCAAGTGTCTTTACGATTCATGTTACTATGCTAACCCTAGCAGTTGGATAATTTCTTGTCTTAGTTCGCCAAAACGCTGGCTATTACGATTCCTTGGTCTTGGCAGGTCTAGATCGATCGTGCGAACGACTTTTCCTGGTCGAGCACTCATGACAAAAACTTTATCAGCTAAGTATAAAGCTTCATCAATATCGTGAGTAATTAAAAGCATCGTTTTCCCAGAGCCTTCCCAAAGTTTTAATAGCTCATTTTGCATTGTTAAACGAGTCATCGCATCAAGCGCTCCATAAGGTTCATCAAGGAGCAATATGTCTGGATCCATAACAAGAGCTCTAGCAATGGAAACACGCTGGCGCATACCGCCTGACAATTGGCTTGGGTAATAATCGTAAAATCCCTCAAGGCCGACAGTCTTTAAAACTTTTTCTGCTTTATTTCGCCGCTCCTCTTTTGCAACGCCTGCCAACTCTAACCCCATTTCGACATTTTTACCAACGGTTAGCCACGGATATAAGGCATGCTCTTGAAAAATCATCATCCGTCGTGGCGAAGGCTTTCGAATCAATTCCCCATCCGTTTGCACCGCTCCTTCATCAGGCGTCTCTAACCCAGCTACCATACGAAGAAGGGTGCTTTTTCCACATCCTGAAGGGCCGACAATTGCAGCAAATTTCCCTTTTTCAATGGTCAAATTTATATTTTCAAGTACTTTTAGACTACCGAAAGATTTGTATACACCTTGTACCTCAATCGTCTGCATCTTTACTTCAATCCCCCAATGTAGCGCCACTTTAACATGCGGCGTTTTAACCATTCCAACACAACATGGTCAAAAAAGGCAGCAATTAGTCCAATGATGACAATATACATCAGGACATCTACCATTTGTGCAACTTCCCCTGCAAACTGAATCGAAAATCCAAGACCACTAGACGCTCCTCCAACCATCTCGCTGGCAATGAGCGACCGCCACGCATTCCCAAATGATACTTGAGCTCCAGTTATAAATGAAGGCAGCGTTTCAGGCAGATACACTTTTTGTAAAAGCTGGCCTTTCGTAGCTCCTAATACTTTTGCAACTTCAAGATGAGTTCGATTAATTCCTTCCGTAGCATTCATAACAGATAAAGCCATCGGGAAAAAGCTTGCAATAATAATAACCGTAATAATAGGTACGTTTCCAAAACCGAACAAAATTATTAAAAACGGTATCCACGTGATCGGGGGAATGGATTGTAAAATGGCTATCAAGCTTCGCAAATAAACTGCAAAACCTTTTGACAATCCAGCTAATAGCCCTAATAACCCCCCTAATAAGCACGCACTTGGATAACCGATCACAAGGCGAAATAAACTGTCTTTTAACGATGTCACGAATTCTGGCTCTGTTATTCCAACACTCAATCGTTCTAAAACGGTCAAAACACTTGGTATTAAATAAGGTGGTGAAAATAATGCTGCGATTTGCCAAATTAGCAGCAATGTTCCGATTGCTGCTGCATATGGCCATACTTTTTTCCACGCTTCCGAGTTCATTTTTTGCACCACCATCCTTTAAGATTCAATTTGCTCCTGCCAGCTTAAGTCAAGTGCTTCCTTCACATCGATTTTTTCTTTTAAAATACCTTGTTCAACCATCATACCAGTAATTTCTTCCATTTTATCAATTTGTTCAGGTGTAATGCGCCAATCGAATGTTTGCGTTTTAGTCGACTCCTCAATGATTTTTGTTGCCTCTATTGTTTCACCGTCAGAAGTTTGTAAAGAATCTTCTTTAATAAAATGCTTCGTAATAAATTCCGCTGCTTCACCAGGTTTTTGTTGAAGCATTTCGATCGCTTCTTTTTGCGCATCAAGCAAAGCATAGACGGCTTCTTTATTTTCTTTTAACATTTTCCCTGATGTAATGACAACCATACAAGGGAATGGCCATTCTTGACCAATTTCGTATATTTGTTCAACAGGAGTCGTTAAACGAGCAATAGAATCGTATGGTTCGAATACAAAAGCTGCATCCACTTTCCCTGCAGCAAGAGATTGAATAGCGACTGACGGAGATACATACTGCATTTGTACATCATTTTTTGTAATACCAGCCTTTTTCCAGACAACTCCATTTAAAACTATATCTGCTGTGCTTCCTTGTTTTTGAGAAGCAACAGACTTTCCTTTTAATTCAGCTAATGTTTGAATTCCACTGTCTTTTCGAACTAACATACTGTGATATCCCATTTGTGCTCCGCCGACTATTTTGATATCAGCCCCTTTATCAATCCAAGTTAGGGCATTCGTAAAGCCAAGAACACCAACATCAATTTGTCCGCCCACGATTGCTTTAATTAAATCCGTTCCGCTGTTAAAAAGTTGCATTGTTTCATCAATACCGTGTTTTTCATAAAGTTTCGCTTCACTAGCCAATATCGCTTGGGCATCGTCCATAACATTTAAATAACCGACCCGTACTTGATGAAGATTTTTTTTTGAATCCTTTTCTTGGCTTGAATGATTTGTTTGCGGTTCAGTAGAAGAACTATTTTCACTGCTTCCGCATGCTGTCAAACTGAAAAGCAATGCAAAAGATGCCACTGTTGCTACCATGAGTCTTTTTTTCAATCTTTTCATATTCCAACCCCCATTTACCATAAATTCCTACCGGTTTAATAGGTTTATTGTATGTAGGATATGTTCATTTTGTCAAGATATTTCAATCTTTGATTTTATTATTTTGTGAAATAAGTATTTTTTAGTAAAATAGGATAAAAATAGATGGGAGAAGACGTCATCATGAGAGAAAGAATTTTTTTAATATTAGCAACACTATTTTGGGCTGGAAACTACGTGTTTGGAAAATATGTCGTAGCTGAAATGAGTCCATTATGGATTACTTTTGCTAGATGGTTTTTATCTTTAGCTTTTCTTATTCCTATTTCATATTGGATTGAGCGGCCGAACTATCGTGAAATATTCAAAAGATCTTGGTTGCCTCTAAGTGTAATGGGAATACTCGGCATCATTGGATATAATCTTTTGCTTTACGGAGCATTAGAATACACATCACCTTTAAATGCATCACTCGTGAATGCATTAAACCCAGCCATGATGGTTGTATTTTCATATTTTATATTAAAAGAGAGAATGACTTTTATTAATGTTATCGGATTTTTTATTTCGCTAGTTGGAGTGCTTTTAATTTTAACAGACGGACATTTAGAACTTGTTTTTCAAACAAGTTATAATCTTGGCGATTTAATGATGGTGGGGGCTAATTTAGTTTGGGTCTTTTATTCTATTATCGGCAAAAGATTAGCCGTTCCACCGATTACGGCAACAGCTTGTTCTGCTTTACTAAGCGTCTTTTTTTTACTTCCTTTTCTATTTCTATACCCTTTTGATATCACTCAATTAAGTGCAAGAGGAATTACTGGAATCATCTATATGTGGCTATTCCCTTCTGTTTGTTCCTTTATTTTTTGGAATATGTCTGTCAAAAAAGTCGGACCTAGTCATGCAGGCGTGTATTTAAATTTAATTACTGTATTTACCGCTATCATTACAATCATTTTAGGTGAAAAAATTGCTGCATCTCAAGCCATTGGTGGTGTTCTCGTTCTTTTCGGTGTATATTTTGCTACGAAAATAACGAAGGCAAAACAAAATCTCGAAAAAATTGCAGAGATTTAGTTCCCACATGCAGTTCCTTCCCTTATGTAAATTAAGGAGAGACGATCATTCGCTCTCCCTCTTCTATCACTCTACATATATTAGTGATCAGCTTTATAAAACTCCAAATCGCTCTTCACGTAAATTCGTAATAAACATATGGCCAGGTGCATGGGTGATCATTAAATCCGGCTTCACTTGCATCGCTACCGCCTGCGGAGTCACGCCGCAAGCCCAAAACACCGGAACCTCTCCATCCTTTATTGGAACAGCTTCTCCAAAATCTGGATTTTGTAAATTTTCAATTCCTATCGACTCTGGGTTCCCGATATGAACAGGGGCACCGTGAACGGCAGGAAAACGGCTCGTAACTTGAACGGCGCGGACTACATCTTTTTCTGGGATTGGACGCATACTGACAACCATTGGACCTTCAAAACGTCCAGCTTTTATACAAGGAATATTCGTTTTATACATCGGTACATTCGTTCCACATTCAATATGCCGAACCGGAATACCATTATCTAGTAAAGCCTTTTCAAATGTAAAGCTGCATCCTAGTAAAAAAGCAACCATCCCATCTTCCCAATAGGAAGTGATTTCATCCATCTCTTCGACTAATTCCCCATGACGATAGATTCTATATTTTGGAATATCTGTCCGTAAGTCTGCATCAGGAGCAACGAGCTCTGGAATTGGTGAACCCGGCTCTGTCACATCAATGATCGGACAAGGCTTCGGGTTGCGTTGACAAAATAACAAAAATTCAAAGGCCAGCTCTTTTCTTAAAATAACTAAATTTGCTTGTGTAAAACCATTTGCAAGACCTGATGTCGGCTTTCGCCATTCATTACGACGAATATATTCACGAACTTTAGCTGGTGTTGCAGTAGATAAATCGAGCATTTTTGTTCCTCCTCAAGATGATCATTTTGACTCTTTGTGTTGAAAAACTATTTCCAAAAGACCTACATAATATGAGGGATTTTACTAGATTATATACTAGAATGGTATTACATATCCAATTTATTACACCCTCCTCAAAAAAGCTATATTTCTAATTAAAAAATTAAACTCGTATTTTACTTTTCTCTGTTTCTGTTTTTTGAATCGAGTGTAACTCTTGATGAGATTTCCCATTATCCCCCTCTGATAGTTTTAGCCCGATGACACCAGTAATAATAAGAATAACAGACAAAAGCTTAGTCCAAGAAAACGATTCTTTAAAAATAAAAACAATTTTTTTCTATATACATCAATGTTGTAAGCGTTATCAATATTTTTTAAATATAAAAAATAGATTGACAACAAATTTATTAATCATTATGATTTATATTAAAATCTCATACAAGCAACCGCTTATCGAGAGAGACCGAGGGAACAGGCCCAATGACGTCCGGCAACCTCCTTATAAAAGGAACGGTGCCAAATCCTGCAGAATGACACTTTCATTCTGAAAGATAAGTCGTGTACATAGATACCCGATGCCTCTTTCTGAATGAAAGGGGCATTTTTATTTACCTTAACAATTTTTTCAAGGAAGAACCTCATATATCTTTTTCTCGCCTTTTTTATACTAAACTTATTGATTTACTTGTAAACTAATTCCCAAAAATTTGGGATTGAGGTGATGTTAATGATTGAGATCAAAAACTTAGTGAAAGTGTATACCTCTAAAAAAAGTAAAGTAATCGGTGTGGATAATGTTTCATTAACAATCAATCATGGAGAAATCTTTGGCATCGTTGGGTATAGCGGTGCTGGAAAAAGTACGCTGTTAAGATGTCTGAATCTACTAGAACGTCCGACATCTGGGCAAGTTTTGATCAATGGTGTTGATTTAACCTCTTTAAATGAACAGGAATTGCGGAAAGCACGCCTAAAAATCGGAATGATTTTTCAGCATTTCCATCTCGTAAGCTCTAAAACTGTTTTTGAAAATGTCGCATTTGCTCTAAAGGCTGCTAAAAAATCAAAGGAAGAAATCGAAAAAAGAGTAAATGAATTACTGGACATGGTCGGTCTTCTTGATAAACGAGATGCGTATCCTTCTCAACTAAGCGGTGGACAAAAACAGCGTGTTGGAATTGCGCGAGCACTCGCCAATGATCCAACAGTCCTATTATGCGATGAAGCAACTTCGGCGCTTGATCCAAGTACGACAAAATCAATTCTTTCCTTGTTAAAAAAAATTAACCGTGAACTTGGCATTACGATTGTTTTAATTACTCACGAAATGGAAGTTGTAAAGGACATCTGTGACCGAATTGCTGTGATGCAGGATGGAAAAGTGATTGAACTTGGAAATGTTTATGACATTTTTACGAATCCAAAAGAGCCTTTAACGATATCGTTCATTGAGAGTGTCCTACAATTTGAGCTTCCGGAACATTTGCTGTCAAAAAGTACTGGAACAATTGTGAAAATTCAGTTCAAAGGAGATATCGCAGAAGAAGCAGTTGTTTCGGATATGCTTCAATCGTTTAAAGTAAAAGGGAATATTTTGCACGGAAAAATTGAGTACATTCAAGATATGCCACTAGGAATCTTTATTATGGAACTGACCGGTGATGAAAGTGAAATAAAGCGTGCTATTGATTACATCGCACAACGGACCAATGGACTGGAGGTGATTACAAGTGCTGCTTGATTCCCTTATTGAATTAATTCCTGAACTAAATAAAGCATTTATAGAAACTCTTTATATGGTGGCGATTTCTCTATTTGTTGCGATGGTCGTTGGTCTTCCATTAGGAATTTTGTTATTTGTCACAGACCGTGGTCTATTTTTGGAAAATACAACGGTTAAATCTGTTCTTGGATTTGTCGTCAATATGGTTCGATCCATTCCATTTGTCATTTTACTTGTTGGCTTATTGCCGCTTACGAAACTAATAACTGGAACAACAATCGGACCAACAGCAGCTTCTGTATCTTTATCCGTTGCAGCCATTCCGTTTTTCGCTAGAATTGTAGAAACTTCTTTTCGGGAAATTGACAAAGGTGTCATTGAGGCAGCTGTTGCTGTCGGAGCCACACCTTGGATGATTATAAAAGACGTCCTTTTACCTGAAGCACGTCCTGGCATTGTACACGGAATTACGATTACAACAATAAGTTTAGTCGGTTATTCAGCTATGGCAGGGATTGTAGGCGGCGGCGGAATTGGTGACCTAGCGATTCGCTTTGGTTATTACCGCTATGACAATACCGTGATGATTACGACAATTGTTATTTTAATTTGTTTAGTGCAAATCATTCAGTTTACAGGAGACCGAATCGCTCGTCTTGTTGATAAGCGATAAAGTCTTTAAAAATATAAAACATTAGGGGGTTATGATGATGAAAAAATTATCCATTTTACTAGTTTTGCTATTATTGATTGGACTTCTAGCTGCCTGTGGTAGCAAGGAAACAGCTTCAGACTCTGCTGAGAAAAAAGAACTAACAATTGGAGCTACTTCTGGCCCTTACAGCGATATGGTGAATAAAGCTATTAAGCCTATTCTTGAAAAGAAAGGCTATCAAGTAAAAGTAGTAGAATTTAGCGACTATATTCAACCAAACTTAGCTCTTGGTAATGGAGATTTAGATGCTAACTTATTCCAGCATAAAATTTATATGGAAAAGTTTGCTGAAGAAAATAACCTTGACCTATCTGAAGTAATTATTGTGCCAACAGCGCCAATGGGTATCTACTCCAATAAGTTTAAATCATTAGATGAAGTTACAGATGGCAGTCAAATTGCCATCCCGAATGATCCAACAAACTTAGCAAGAGCTCTCTTAATTTTACAAGATGAAGGACTCATTACTCTTGATTCATCTGTTAACCCGTTAACCGTCTCTGAAAAAGATGTAAAAGAGAATGTAAAAAACCTTCAATTTAAACCAATTGAAGCAGGCCAATTACCACGTTCAGTAGAAAGCGTTGATTTAGCTGCCGTTCCAGGAAACTATGCGTTAGCAGCAAAAATGAATCTTTTAGATGCATTAGCATTAGAAAATATGCCTGATGACTACCGTAACCGTGTTGTTGTCAATACAAAAGATCTCGACAAACAATTTGTCAAAGATATTAAAGAGGCCGTTGAATCCGAAGAATTTGAAAAAGTCATTGACGAACAATTTAAAGGGTTCGGCAAGCCTGAGTGGATGTTAAACCGAAAATAATCTATGAGAATATTGTAAAACGCCACTTGTTGTGGCGTTTTTAATTCAAGCACACTTATTTAAGTAAGTATAGTCGAAAATCACCTATTGTATTTTTTTGTATATTTATGTTCATGAGGGGGATAAAGAAATGGATATCATCGAAGTTCGTGGTGCTCCTAATTACTATGTATGTGAAAATGGAGTTTTAGATAACCTTGAATCTCTTTTACAAAAACATGGGTTTCGAAATGGTTTTGTCATAAGTGGAGAACAGTCTTGGAAAGCAGTTGAGCCGTATTTTCCTAAAGATGGTTCTGTCACCTATTCCTTTTACCGATATAAGGGAGAATGCTCATTTTCTGAAATTGAACGTTTATCAAAACTTTGTGTAAATCATGATGTCATCATTGGAATTGGCGGCGGTAAGGTGCTAGATTTGGCCAAAGCAGTTGCCAATCAAGTTCATCTTGATTCAGTATTAATTCCAACTCTCGCTTCTACTTGTTCAGCTTGGACACCTCTTAGTGTAATTTATGATGACAACGGGAAATTTATTCGTTATGATATTTTTCCAAAATCAACGCTAATGGTTTTAATTGACACAAGAATTTTACTACATTCACCAGTGAATTATTTTCGGGCAGGAATTGCTGATACGCTTGCCAAATGGTATGAAGCCGACTGTATCATTCGCCAAGTTGAAGATGTCCCGCTTTCCGTTAAAATCGCTCATCAATCGGCTTACCTTTGTAAAACAGTATTACTTGAACACGGTCGAGCAGCGATAAACGACTTACTAGAGAAGCGAGATACATTAGCCTTTCGCAAAGTAATAGAAACAATTATAATGGCAGGAGGTATGGTTGGAGGATTTGGCGATCGGTATGGGAGAATAGCTGGGGCTCATTCCGTTCATAATGGATTAACGAAACGCCCCGAAACTCATCATTTATTACATGGAGAAAAAGTGGCATATGGAATTCTCGTTCAACTAGCCCTTGAAGAAAATTGGAGCGAAATGAAACGTTTACATCCATTTTACCAAGATTTAAACCTCCCTTATACATTAAAACAACTTGGCCTTGAAATAACAGAAAAAGAAAAACTATATGACATAGCAGAAGAAGCAATAAAGCCAGATGAGTCGATCCATCTCATGAATATTCCTGTCGATAGCATGAAAATCGTAGAAGCATTTTATGAAATAGAAAGGTTAGCACTTGATCAATAACCTCTCGCCTAAAAAAGCTAAAGCTATATAATATTTCGGAAAGGAGGCGCAACCATTTTGAAATCAAATCGTGTTTTAATTTCAATAGATGAAGTGGAGAAATTCATTGGCAATCATCATTTAGCCTTTCTCTACATTTCTAAAACAAATTGTAGTGTTTGTCATGCTTTAGTTCCAAAAGTGCAAGAAGTGATGGCTAAGTTGCCAAAAATACAGATGGCTTTTATAAATGTCGATGATGTTCCAGAATTAGCAGGTCATCTGTCTATTTTTACTGCACCTGTTCTCATATTATATGTCGATGGAAAAGAAGTACTAAGAGAGGCTAGGTTTGTCCATCTTGATCAGTTCCAGCATAAAATTACAAAAATTTATCAGTTGGCAGGAGACACAGAACCTAATTAAATACATAGGTTTATAAAAAGAGCTTTGACTAAGCCGTTCGTTTGTCAACAGTTTTATTGTGGTACGTTTAAGCAAAATCCTACAATTTCTGTTGGTTTTATTATATATTATATGTTATAGAAAAGGAGGAATGATAAATGACTGTTTTAGCGAAAAAAGAATCAACTATACACACAAAACAAGCAGAAAGTAAACCAAAAAACTTAACAGATTTCATTATTTTGATCGCTTTAACTGTTTTAATTGGCGGGGCTTTATTTTTATATTTTAAAGTATCTTTAGCACAATCACTTTTATATGTGTTAGGGGGTATTGGCGGATTCGTATTGTACCAAGCTCGATTTGGCTTTACTTCTGCATGGAGAAAATTTATTTTGTACCGCCAAGGGGAAGGAATTCGAGCCCAAATGATCATGATGCTTGCGGCTAATGTATTATTTTTACCATTACTATTAAAAGGTTCCATGTTTGGTCACCCTGTATCCGGATATGTTTTTCCTGTTGGAATATCCGTGCTAGTTGGGGCGTTTCTATTCGGAATTGGCATGCAGATAGGTGACGGGTGTGCTTCTGGTACCCTTTACCATATTGGTGGCGGAGATACGAATGGAATCGTAACATTAGTTGGATTTATTGCTGGTTCAGTTATTGCGACAACTCATTTTGATTTTTGGTTAAATACCCCTCACTTTGAGCCAATTTCTCTTATTGAAAATTTTGGTGTAGGATTTGGATTTCTCATTCAATTTGCCATGTTAGCTTTTGTTTACTATATATCAATTGTCATTGAAAAACGCCGCTACGGTAAGCTCATTTCAACAAATTTAAACAATCCCCATGGCTGGAAAGCGATTTGGAAAGGACCTTGGCCACTCGTTCTAGGCGGTATCATTTTAGCTGTTGTTAATGCACTTATTTTAATGGTTCAAGGGAAACCATGGGGAATTACGTCGGCGTTTGCTCTTTGGGGTGCAAAATTTGTTCAATTGTTTGGAGCTCAACCAGAAGAATGGGCTTATTGGCAAGATCCAGGCAAATTGGCTGCACTCCAAAATCCATTGTATCAAGATGTTACAACCGTTATGGATATTAGTATAATGTTTGGAGCATTATTAGCAGCTGCTTTTGCTGGTCGCTATGCAAAAGCTATTCAATGGAAGCGTCCAACACGTATGACAGTCGGGGCATTAATCGGTGGTGTATTAATGGGGTATGGCGCCCGCCTTTCCTTCGGTTGTAATATTGGTGCTTATTTTGATGGGATTGCTTCCTTTAGTATGCACGGCTGGCTTTGGTTTGCAGCCGCATTTGTAGGAAGTATTATTGGAGTAAAGCTACGTCCATATTGCTCTTATAAAAATTAATTCTTATCTTTAAAAAATCCTTTCTAACCAATTTAGCGTTAGAAAGGATTTTTTTATTCATTTATTAATGAGAGCGTGTAATATTGTATCCAATTTTTAAAAAGAAATAAAAAATATATAGCTACTCCCCCTCAATAATCCTTATTTTTACTAATATTATTGTTCATTATTCAAAAAATATTGATTTTTTAAAAATATAATGCTACTATTATTGTATCCAATCTATAGATAGGAAGTGTTTCTATTGGATGAAAAAAGTTCTGCACCTAATCATCATAAAAACACAGTTCAACAATTTGTTACAAAAAAATTGCGGGAAGCGATCCTTAATGGAACTCTTAAAAAAGGGGATAGAGTCGTTCAAGAGGAATGGGCTTCCAAGCTTGGTGTTAGCCGCATGCCTATCCGGGAAGCTTTGCAGCAATTAGCTGTTGAAGGCCTCGTCAAAATAGAACCTCATAAAGGTGCTGTTGCTACACCGATAACAGAAGAAGATATTGAAGAAATTTATTCGATTCGCACTGCTTTAGAAAGCTTGGCTGTTGTAAAATCTTTGCCTTATTTAACGGATGATGACAAAAAAGAAATTGAAAATATTTTGATTAAAATGGAGTCTTTAAATATAGCTGAAACAAACATCGATGAATATATCCATCTCCACGATCAATTTCATAAATGTCTTCGTAAAAGATGCCCATGGCAAAGAGTGAACAGTATGGTCAATCGACTAGGAATTCTCCCCATCGCTACTAATTTATTAGTAGATCACTATAACGAAACACAAAAAGATCATCGTTTAATTTATGAAGCGATTGTAAGAAATTCACCATCAGAACTTAAAGCAGCCATTGAATACCATATGTTAAAAACGAAAAACAATATCATGGACTCTATTAAAAAACTTAGTCAAATATGCGAAGAAGAAAAAAGTGAAAATTAATTTCGATAACAGGGAGGCATTGTGAATTATGTACGATTTTGCAATTGTTGGTGGAGGAATCGTTGGTCTATCTACTGGAATGGCATTATATAAAAGATTTCCAAATGCAAAAGTCCTTTTATTAGAAAAAGAAAAAGAATTGGCCATGCATCAAACTGGTCATAATAGCGGGGTCATTCACTCTGGTATTTATTACAAGCCCGGTAGTTTCAAAGCGAAATTCGCTCGTCAAGGAAGCCAATCAATGACAGAATTTTGTCAAACACATAATATCGATCACGATATTTGTGGAAAAGTAATTGTTGCCACTAGCAAAGAGGAGCTTCCTTTATTAGAAAACTTGTATAAACGAGGAATCGAAAATCAATTAAATATTCGAAAAATAGGACCAGAGGAATTGAAAGAGCTTGAGCCGCACGTAAACGGGGTAGGAGCCATCCATGTTCCAATGGCTGGAATTGTTAATTACAAACAAGTAAGTGAAAAGTTCGCTGAGATCATTCGTGAAAATGGCGGTCAAATTGAACTTGGCAACAAAGTAGAAAAAATCACTGAAACAACGGATGGGGTCGTCATTGAAACAAATAAAAAAACCTATAATGCTAGATTACTTATCAATTGTGCTGGCTTATTTAGTGATCGAGTCACGAATATGTCTGGATACAAAGCAGATATGAAAATCGTTCCATTTAGAGGTGAATATTATCAGCTGAAGCCTGAAAAAAGATACCTTGTCAAAAACCTCATATATCCAGTTCCAAATCCTAATTTTCCGTTCTTAGGAGTCCATTTCACGAGAATGATTGATGGAAAAGTTGATGTAGGACCGAATGCCGTTTTAAGCTTTAAGCGCGAAGGATATAAAAAAACAGACTTCGATTTAAAAGATTTTACGGAAGTGATGAAATTCAGCGGATTTTGGAAATTAGCAAGTAAATATATGAAAGAAGGATTAGAAGAAATGGTGCGATCGTTTAGCAAGTCTAAATTTGTCGAAAACGTCCAAAGACTGATCCCTGAAGTACAGGAAGAAGACTTAATTCCTGCACCAGCTGGTGTTCGTGCGCAAGCATTAAAAAGCAATGGAGAATTAGTCGATGATTTCCATATTATATTAGGTAAAAACTGCATTCATGTATGTAACGCACCATCGCCTGCTGCAACAGCTTCGATTGAAATAGGAAAATATATTGTGAACCGGATCCCTGAACCAACATGGATGAAAGTAACCGTTTGATAAAAGATCAAGCCTTATCTTTAAAATAGAAGGTGTCCCAAAGTGAGAATTGTGGGACACCTTTTTAAATCATTAGGAAACCGTATCTTTTTTATGGTTGTATTCTTCCACCCAATAGTCTGCATTTTTAATTCCTAATTTTTCTGGATCAAATACAGGATCCAGCCCTTGTTTTTTCTGCTCTTCGTAATCTTTTAGGGCAATAATGGCTGGTTTGAATAAAATGAGAATGGCAATAACATTTAACCACACCATGATTCCTAATCCAACATCCCCTAATGCCCAAGCTAAGGAAGCATTTTTCACGGAGCCGTAGAATGTTGCAGCAAGTATAACGACTTTTAAAGCAAACATTGGCCATTTGCTATGTTGTTTGCGTGTTAAATAAGCAATGTTTGTTTCTGCTATATAGTAATAAGCCATAATCGTTGTGAATGCAAAGAAGAATAAAGCAATTGCTACAAATCCAGCTCCAAATCCAGGAAATACTGTTTCAATCGCTGCTTGTGTAAATTTTGGACCAGCTTCTATACCGGGCAGGTTATTCACGATAAACGATTTATCTGGCGCTTGAACGTTATACATGCCGGTAAATAAGATCATAAAGGCGGTCGCAGAACATACTAATAATGTATCGATATAAACAGAGAACGCTTGGACTAAGCCTTGCTTTGCTGGGTGAGATACTTCTGCAGCCGCTGCCGCGTGAGGACCTGTACCTTGACCAGCTTCATTAGAATAAATTCCACGTTTAATTCCCCAAGAAATAGCTGAACCCACAATTCCACCAAACATGGAATCTGCAGCAAATGCACTTTTAAAAATTAATGAAAGCACTTCTGGTATTTTTTCAATATTCATGAACACAATAATAATAGATAGCAATACATAACCTAAGGCCATGAACGGAACAACCAATTGAGCAACATGCGCAATCCGTTTAACACCACCAAAAATGATGGCGCCAAGCAAAACAATGAGAATAATTCCAGTAATGGTCGGACTAACACCTAAAGCATTTTCTAGCCCCACGGCAATAGAATTGGACTGAATACCTGGCATTAATACAGCCATCGCCAAAATAGCCGCAAATGCAAATAAAACTCCATACCATTTCCATCCTAATCCCTTTTCAATGAAATAAGCTGGGCCGCCACGATATTGTCCATCTTGCTTTACTTTGTAAATTTGTGCTAACGTAGACTCTACATAAGCGCTGCCAGCTCCAATGAAAGCAATCATCCACATCCAAAATACAGCTCCAGGCCCACCAAAGGCAATCGCCGTTGCTGTTCCCGCAATATTACCAGTACCTACACGCCCTGAAAGAGCAATGGATAAAGCCTGAAATGAGGAGACCCCTGCTTCAGAGCTTTTCCCCTTGAACATTTGCACAACCATGTCCTTAATTAAGCGAACTTGTAAAAAACGAGTAATAATTGAAAAAAATAGTCCAGCGCCAAGCACTAAATAAAGCATTGGCGAGCTCCATAAAATATTAACTAATCCGTTTACAATATCTTCCATATTATCCCCCTTATTTATGCGAATTTTACCCCTATTTTGAATTATAAGCTATTATTAAGGATATCACAATATTAATATAGGATTTTATTATCATTATTTATTTCCAATTAATAGATCTCATCTATTCAAATTCAATACTTTTTTGGAAATTATGAGTTTATTCATATAAAAAAAATAAAACCAAATGATTTACATATTATTTAAATATAGCTTCTCTTCATACCAAGTTATATTCCCTTATAAAAGCAATCTATCGATATTTTATTCGTGTATTCTTTTTTATGAGAGCAAAAAAGGCTGCCCATTATGAAGGCAACCTTTCGTTCATTTTGATTTCATTGATTTTGTATATTTTGGGTAACCGACAAGTTTAAAATCGTTTCCAATTGAAGTTATTTCTATATTCGAAAGTTCAACTGCATCGGCCATTTTTGGAATGCCATTACCTGCAAAAAACGACGGTGCTGTGCGGCCGCCAACTAATTTAGGGGCAATGTACAAAACGACTTTATCAACAAGCTTATGTTCTATAAAAGAAGCATTGATTTCTCCTCCACCTTCTATAAACAGAGAAGAAATCGATTTCTCTCCTAACGTTCGAACAACATCAATTGGATTTACTTTATTTGCACCATTCGTGACAAATACTTTTACACCTTGTTCCTCTAATAATCTCTTTTTTTCAGGATCAAAACATTGACTAGTAAATATCCACGTATCCGCTTGTTGATCTGTTACGACTTTTGCATCTAATGGTATTTTTAACGTTGAGTCCATAATAATACGAATTGGATTACGTCCATTTGGAATTCGTGCCGTTAACTCAGGATTATCTTTTAATACGGTATTTACTCCGACAAGAATTGCTTGATTTTCACTGCGCAACTGGTGAACATCATATCTAGATTGCTCCGATGTAATCCATTTACTATCAGAGGCAGAGGTAGCAATTTTCCCATCTAATGTGATCGCTGATTTCATGGTCACAAATGGAATCTTTTCAACAATGAATTTATTAAATACTTCATTCATTTTTTTTGCTTCTTCTTCACAAACACCGACAATGACTTCAATACCTGCATCTTTTAATATTTGCACCCCTCTACCTGAAACAATTGGATTTGGGTCAAGGGTGGCGATGACCACTTTTTTAACTTTAGCCTCTACAAGGGCTAGCGCACACGGGCCCGTTCTTCCATAATGGGAACAAGGTTCAAGCGTCACATAAACGGTACTGTCTTTCGCTTTTTCCCCAGCCATACGAAGAGCATGAATTTCAGCATGTGGTTCTCCTGCCTTTAAATGTGCCCCAATTCCAACAATGCGATGATCATTGACAATGACTGCCCCTACTAAAGGATTAGGGTCAGTTTGCCCCTTCATCGCACGCGCATTTTGCAAAGCAAGCTGCATGTAAAACTCATGGCTACTCATGAAAAAGCCCCTCCTCTTGCAAATGGCCAGATCGCTCCACTTTCGTTTTTAAGTACTTTTCGTTGTATACCGAAATATCTCCCCACAAAGGAATTCTTCCTATTACAGGCATGCCAGCATCTCGTAATGCGTTTATTTTTTTCGGATTATTTGTAATAAGTTTTACAGATTTAGAACGTAATTGTTTCATTACCGCAATGGCATCGTCATATTTTCTACCGTCATTTTCAAAGCCAAGGCTTAAATTGGCATCAACTGTATCATATCCATTTTCCTGCAAAACATACGCCATTGCCTTATTGAATAAACCAATGCCTCTTCCTTCATGGTTCGCAAGATAAAAAAGAGCTCCTGAACCATGTTCAACAATCATTCTTAATGATTGCTTTAGTTGAAAACCACAATCGCAGCGTTTACTGCCAAAAATATCTCCCGTATGACATATGGAATGCATTCGAACGAGAGTAATATCATCATGTTCAAAATCTCCATAAACTAATACGCTTGATTGTTGGAATTCAGCCAGGTTTTCTTTTGTTAATCGAGAGATAAAAAGACTCAAATCCTCTTCCGCTTCATCTGTTTTTAACCAACAGTACCATTTAAACATAACCGTTTCTCCATCAAGAGTAACAGGAAGATGAACTGGTCCTACTAAATAAATCGTTCCCTCTTTTGCTTTTATTTGTTGGAGCTTTTTTTCAAGAATTGCGATAACTCCATTTTCTTTTATTAAAGCCTCCATTGTTCCGACTCCTTTTATTTTTCTACAAAGATTGCTATCTGAAAAACTAAAATTGAAAACTTAAATAGCTTAGAGTACCCATTTCATATTCACGATAAATTACTTCTGGTGTTTCCATACAACCGCTCCCCATTGCAATAAATAATGGAACAAAATGTTCCGGTCTTGGAACGGCTAGTTGAGCATGTGGAGCAAGTGTTTCGTATTGAAAAAGTTTTTGATAATTTTTTTGATGAATGTGATCAATCAGCCAATCATCGAATTCAACTGCCCACGGTTCTGGAGTATTTTGACCCCATTTCAACATTCGAAAATTGTGGGAAGTTGCTCCACTTCCAATTATTAACATATGTTCTTGACCCATTCCTTTTAATGCCTCACCAATTTGAAATTGCTCTTCTGGCGGCAAAAATGGGTGTACAGAAATTTGAACTACTGGGATGTTGGCTTCTGGATATAAATGTTTCAAAACTGTCCATGAACCGTGATCCAATCCCCTTCTTTTGTCTAGCTTTGATTGTATTCCATGCCGTTCAAAGCGTTTTTGAATCTTGTTAGCAATAGTAGTCGATCCTTTAGCTGGGTATGTTACTTGATATAATTCTTCCGGAAAGCCATAAAAGTCGTATATCGTTTCATATTCATCATCTCGAGAAGATATCGTCAATACATCACTTTCCCAATGAGCTGTAAAAATAATGATCGCTTTCGGATTGAGGTTCATTCCAAGCTCCTTTAAAAAACGTGTATAACGATTATCTTGAATCGCAATCATAGGTGATCCATGAGCTAAAAATAATGATGGCATCAAAGTTCTTCTCCCCTTTATCATATTAAATTTTTCTTATAATTTCTCGTAATATGATCGAGAACTTTTGTTTATTTATAAGAATAATTTATTCATATTAAGAAACTATGTGTTAAAAAAAATTTGAATGAAAGCTATATTTTTCTCATCGTTTTTACCATGTCAACTGTTAATTGTTTATAATATAACAATTTAGGATATAGAATGTCAACAATATTTTTGTTAATATGTAAATAAGTTTCATATTCGAAAACTTTTGAGGAGTGAACAACCGTGGATATTGGCTCAAAAATTCGAGCAATAAGAAAGAAAAAAAATATCACCATTGCACAAATGTGTGAAAAAACAGGGCTTTCCAAAGGATTTATAAGCAATGTAGAAAACAATAACACTTCACCATCCATCAGTACTTTGCAAACAATCGCCAATTTCCTTGAGATCCCTTTATCTTACTTACTGTTAGAAAAAGACCAACATATGCATGTTGTAAGAAAAAAGGAGCGAAAACAGACGATTTTCCAAAATGGGGAGTTAAAAATAGAGCACGTTGCAGCGCAAGGTGGATTAAAGCTGCGTATAGCTGATATACCACCTGGTGGATCAACAGGCGAAACACATGCACATCCAGGTGTCGAATGCCATTTAGTATTAAAAGGAAAAGTTTTAGCAGAACAAGGTGAAGACTCTTATATTCTTGAAGCCGGCGACTCTTTTAGTTGGAACTCCTGCATACCCCATCACGTGAAAAATATTGGTGATGAACAAGCTCTCATTTTAATTGCCGTCTATAATGACCAAAAAGAAGAAGTGGAGCTATAACCAATATTTATAGATGCTATTACTGAAATCTTTCATCATGAAACGACAGCGTTTTTCGCTGCCGTTTTTTCGTATGCTTCCTTTTCATCACGATCTTTTGCTTTCAATATAAGGAGCTTATTGCTTTGATTCACACTTCTTAAGGTATACTTATTCATTGGTATTTACATTAGTGATAAACGTAAAAAAGATCAACAAAACCCCTTATAAATTTGTTACATATTAATAACGAAGATAGAAATGTTTCTTTATAGTAAATCGTATGGCTATGTTTTAGCTCATTAGCATGATGAAATAAGTTTTCAGCTTGCAGCTCTTTTGGCAGCATGGAATAATCTTTATTTAAATCTACAGTTAAGTAAACAGAAATATGATTCGTAAACCTTGAGTTAAATTTCATTTAACCGTAACATAAGCAATAAATACAGTTTCATTCATATGTATTTGGAGTGAGAAAAATGAAAAAAACAAATGCAATGCGTATTCTTGATCAGAAAAAAATACATTATAACGTCATTACTTACGATGGACAGCTTGACAAAATCGATGGAATTTCTGTTGCACATCAAATTGGGAAAGACCCCCAATCGGTGTATAAAACATTAGTTACGAAGGGCAGCGGAAACATTTATGTGTTTGTCATCCCAGTGGAACAGGAACTGGATTTAAAAAAAGCGGCGAAGATTACGAACGAGAAAAAAATTGAAATGGTACCGGTAAAGGATATACAAAAGTTTACAGGTTATATACGCGGTGGGTGTTCTCCGATCGGTATGAAAAAACTCTATCCAACCTTTATTGATGCTAGCGCTTCTCAACTTGAACATATTGTCGTCAGTGGAGGAAAAATCGGTATGCAAATTGAACTTTGCCTAAAAGATTTACAAAGTGTAACAGAAGCTAAATTACATCAAGTAATAAAAAAGTAGGATAACGTGGCATCAATTTCTATGAAAGTTTTTAGATTGATAAAAGTATTGGAAAACTTAATAAACTCTCGTGAATGGAAGAACAGTTTCATATTTTCTTTTTAGTTTCAAAGATGGCTGTTTTCGTAAACTTTGTTGCTTTTCGACTGTCTATGAGCCGAACAAAGCACGTGGTCGGACAAATCACAGTTGTCCGATCATCGATGTTTGTTCGGTTCACGTCACGCTACACGCGTGACACAGCAAGCGTATCGTTTGCCTGACAGTCGAAAAGCTATAGTAGCAACAATCTTTTAGAAAAGGACCTTTAAAAATATCCTCTTATGCAATCGGAGACTTTCCTTCATCATTTTGCAGGGGAGCATTAAGTGGATGCTTGAAGTCTGCCGGTTTTTTCGACCAATAAGTAGCAAGTATTGGTCCGGAAATATTATGCCATACAGCTGCCACAACACTAGGTAAAGCAGCTAACGGACCAAAGTGGGCAGTGGCTAACGCTACTCCTAATCCAGAGTTTTGCATGCCAACTTCAATCGAAATGGCTCTACGATTGCTTTCATCAAGTCTTAACATAAAAGCTGCAATATATCCGAGCAATAATCCGAACGTATTGTGAAGCACTACAGCTGAAAAAATAAGAAATCCCGCTGAAGCGATATTATCTACATTCCCCGCAACAACAACAGATACAATAATAATAATAGCTAGTACTGATATAAGAGGAATGACCGTAATACTTTTTTCCACAACTTTTGGCATAAATTTTCTAATCACAATTCCTAAAACGATTGGAATAATAATGACTTGAATAATAGACATAAACATCGACATTGGATCTACCGGCATCCATTGGCCTGCAAGCAATAGCAAAATAAAAGGCGTCGCAAGCGGTGCTAAAAGTGTAGAAAGGGATGTCATCGCGATGGATAACGGTAGATTCCCTTTGGCAAGGTATACCATGACGTTGGAAGCCGTACCACCTGGAACGGAGCCAAGTAAAACGAGCCCTGCTGCTAACTCGGCGGGCAAGTTCATGATATAAGCAATCGCAAAAGCGGTAAGCGGCATGATGATAAATTGAGCACACACCCCAATAATCACTGGAAATGGATTCGTTAAAACAATCTTAAAATCTACCGCTTTTAACGTCAGTCCCATGCCAAACATGACAAAGCCAAGCAAAATTGTAATATATCCACTGAAATTTAAAAAAGGCTCCGGAACTAAATATGCAATAATTGCGGTACAGATGACCCAAACGGCAAAATATTTTCCAGCGATTAAGCTGATCATTTCTAATACTTTCATCTTCACTTCTCCTTCATTTTGATCATTTTATTTGGATTTAAAATCATATGAGGGTCAAGTGCTTGTTTAATTTTTTCCATCACATGCAGTGCTTTTCCATGTTCTTTTTCTAGATATTTTTGTTTACCGACACCTACCCCGTGTTCTCCTGTACAAGTTCCCCCACGTTCTAATGCATACATGACAATCGTTTCATTCAATTGATCTGCCCGTTTGATTTCGTCCAGATCATTCATATTAATCATTAACAGGGCATGAAAGTTGCCATCACCAACATGACCAAGAATGCCTCCTGTAAGCCCTAATGAATTCAATGCACTCCTTGCATGTTCAATTGCCCCCGCTAACTCTGAAATTGGTAAACAAACATCTGTCACCATTAGCTTTTTCCCTGGATAACCATGAACATAGGCGTAAGCTAAATTATGACGAGCTTCCCATAATCGATTTCGTGCAGCATGATCGCTTTCATATTCAATGCTTTCACAATTATGCTCCGCTACAATTTCTTTCATAAATTCGACATCTTGCTTTAAGCCTGCTTCATTGCCATGAAACTCTAAAAATAAAGTTGGACGTTCCTTATAATTAGTTTCACTGTACTTATTAACTTGTTTGATCGAATGTTCATCTACAAGTTCCACCCTAGCAATCGGTATCCCAGCTTGCAAAATGCTGACTACCGCTTTTACGGCATCATGAATGGATGGAAAGGATGCTCTTGCAGCTAAAATATATTCCGGAATTCCATAAACTCGCAATGTCAATTCGGTTATACAACCAAGCGTTCCTTCAGAACCGACAAATAAACCGTTTAAATGATAGCCTGATGACGATTTTGCTGCTAAATTCCCCGTATGAATCACCGTGCCATCGGCAAGAACAACTTCTAAATCACGCACTTGATCACGCATCACTCCATATTTAACAGATGTCGTACCACTTGCATTTGTTGCCGCCATACCGCCAAGTGTTGCGTCTGCTCCTGGATCGACTGAGAAAAACAAACCGTATTTCTTCAGTTCTTTATTTAATTGTGAGCGCGTCACTCCTGGCTGAACTTTTACAAGAAAATCATTTTCTCTAACCTCTAACACTTTATCCATAAGGGAAAAATCGATCGTGATCCCGTGATCATAAGGAATAACATGTCCTTCTAAACTTGACCCCCTGCCAAAAGGAACAACTGGTACTTTATATTGATTTGCTATTTTCATTACTTTACTAACTTCTTCTGTTGTCGTCGGAAACACAACAATATCAGGCAAACTAGGGGTATGATACGATTCATCTTTACTATGCTGTTCCAATATCGTTTGATTGTTCGTTACTCGGTCTTCTGGAATAAATTCTTTTAACGCCTCCATCAATTCTTCGACTGTTCTATTCATGCCGCTCTCCCCTTAATTCCTTGATATTTACAATGATAGAATGATTGTGTAATGCTAAAATTTTATTAAAAAGGTCACACCAATTTGTTTTTAATAAGAAATTGGTCCAATCTTTTTTTAAAATTGTACTAAATAATCTGAAAAAATCAATAATTGATTTTTTTAAAAATTTTAAGGGAAGTTGGCAATCAATGGACAACAAAAAGAAAAAAGGAAGGGAAATGTAACTCTCTTCCTTTCGAGCTCTGTTTTAGGGAACCTAACACCATTGAATGGTATTGGATCCTATAGATTGTTATGAAATGGGACTTTTTTTGTCATTATGTGATGTTTCAAACCTGTTTAGAAGTTCTTCTATGGCGATATTGAATCCACTGATAGCGAATAAAGCACCCTATACAAAATCCGAGAATGGCTATAAAAGCTGCTAACGCAACCATTGCTGTAAAAATATATGCCAAAACCATTGTTTTGTTTATATAACCGACTAAACCTATTGCTATACATATGACAGCAATCTTTTGATTGAATTGCTGTTGATCATAGTCTTCCGGTATATATTGAGAAGGATGTTTCTTCAAAAATAACTTGGCGAATCGCATAACGGGATTAAAGTTAAAAAACAGTCCTAATAAACCCGCAACTAATGGAGGTACAAGAAACCACTCTTCGTTAGTTACCCAAGTTAGCACGACACTTAAAACAATAAACCATTGATTTGTCCGTACTAAAGGCCGAGGAATGGTGCCATTAACTTGTGCCATTACAATCCCAACCTTTCTTATATGTTTATATGTATTTTATAATTGTTTAACGATTTTGTGAAGTAATTAAACTTGAATGGTCTTACAGATTTTTAGATAAAAAAGAAGACAAGTGCGACAAAGGTTTTCTCTTTCGCACTTGCCTTTTTCGTTACCTTTCAATTATTGATTCATCTACACTAGGATACATCAATTGTTTTTCTTTATTCGTAATATTTGAATGAATGATAAATATGGTTTATTTGTTCTTTTGCTTCTTCCATTATCTTTGTTATAACCTCTTTGACTGTTGGGATGTCTTCGATTAATCCTGCAACTTGTCCACTATTTACATAGCCTCGTTTTAAATCTCCCTCGATTGCTCCTTTTAAATGATAAGTTTCACTTGTTTTTTCATTAAACTGTTCAAGGGTCATTCCTTCTTTTTCCTCTTGCAATAGTCTTTCTGTATAATCTGCCTTGATCACTCTTCTCACTTTACCAACTGAACGCCCAATGATGACCGTTTCATTCTCTGATGATTGTAATATTTTTTGCTTATACACTTCATGAAATGGAGCTTCCTTTGTGGCAATAAACCTTGTACCCATTTGAACACCTTGTGCGCCGAGCATCAGTGCAGCAGCTAATCCTTTCCCATCCGCTACTCCACCGGCAGCAACGACTGGGATATTTACATTTTTTGTGATTTGAGGGATTAGTGTAAAAGTTGTTAACTCTAATTCTGAATTAATACCTGCTGCTTCAAAACCTTCTGCTACTAAAATGTCTGCTCCGGCCTGCTCGGCTTTCTTTGCGTGTTTCACAGATGCAACGATCGCAATAACTTTTATATTATTTTCATGAAGAATAGGAATATATGGGGATGGATTTCCCGCAGATAAAGATACAGCTTTTACTTGATGTTTAATAGCTAGTTCTATTAACTGCTTCGTATACGTTGAAACATTAATCGGGATATTAATGGAAAATGGGTTATTCGTTCTTTCTTTTGTCTCAATTATTATTTTTTCAACCTCTTCAGGTTTCATTGTCCCACAGCCAATTGTACCAAGTCCGCCAGCCTCTGAAACAGCTGCAGTTAATGGTGCATTGCTAATATTCCCCATTCCCCCTTGAAAAATCGGATATGAAATGGACAATATTTCAGAAATATGTTTCATCATTTATCCTCCCGCTAAAAAATTGTTATAATAAAAACGAAACATTTAGATTATATCGAATGAGGTGAACGTTTTGAAAATTGAATTTAATAACTGCTGCCCTAAGCTGCATCCTACAGTTTTTGTCGCCCCAGGAGCTTATTTAATTGGAGATGTATCAGTAGGAAAAGAATCTACCATTTGGTTCAATTCTGTTTTACGCGCTGATGAAGGGGCTATTACCATTGGTGAACGATGCAGTATACAAGATAACTCTACTATCCATCTATATGAAGGTTGTCCGGTTCAAATCGAAGATGAAGTAACAGTTGGACATAACGTTATATTGCATGGATGTAAGATCGGCAAACGCTCGATCATCGGTATGGGGTCGACTATTTTAGACCGTGCGGAAATAGGGGAAGAATGTATTATTGGCGCAAATACTCTCATTCCTCCTGGGAAAAAAATTCCCCCTCGTTCCCTTGTTGTTGGTTCACCTGGAAAAGTAGTACGCGAATTAAATGAGAAAGATTTGGAATTGATTCAGTTATCTATTGATACTTATGTGCAAAAAGGAAAAGATTATTCTTCTACTTTAAAATTGGGCTAGAGGCTGTCCCATATGTGTCTGACCTCACGAAAACGAACACAATGTACTGTGGGGTCTGACTCTGACAGCCTTAGTTGATGATATACGGATGATCCTTTGCATCATAATCCTCATCTTTTTTTCGCATATCGTTATCTGCTTCAAATACACTCTCAAAAAATCTGCTCGCTGGAACGGCTAATAATTTATAATACTGACTAAATAAGTGGGCAGCATGGTTTCCGCTCCATAATGGCGGTAATAATTCTTTAGGTAAACCTGGATCGATAAATAAAAACTTTCGGTACTCGTGCACTAATTTTGTTCTTTCTACAAAACATTCTGCATCTGTCATTTTTCCTTCATTTATAATGCTTTCATGGATAATATAATGCTTTCCATATGTAGATATAAATTCATCATATTTTTTTTCTATTTCTTCAAGCTGCCAGCTTCTTTCTACAATGGAGTGATTGTCTCTCGGGCCTAAATATTCAGATACAAAAAAATCAACATACGGATCAATTTCATACTTTTCAATTAATAGTTTTACCTCTTTTTCTAAATCATTCGGGGAAATCCAGCATCCATTAGAAAAATTTCCAAATCCACTCCAAAGCAATTCTTTTCTCAAATCATCGCGAATATGTCTTTTTTCTTCTGGAATGGTGTACATGAGTATTCTCCATTTTCCATCCCACTTATGTGGAGACAGTTTAAAAATTCTTCGTCCAGCTTCGTCGATTCGATTCACTCCACGTTTTGTTAAAAAATAATAGCTTTTATTTCCTTCTTTTTGTGATTGAAGCCATCCTTGTTTAACCATTCTTGAAACAGCAACGCGAACCGCTTGCTCATTATGGCCGAACTCTTTTAGCAAACGAATTAAACTTCCGATCCAAATTTTATTCCCATAATGACGAATATAATCCCCAAAGAGTGTAAAAATCATAGATTGCGTATTTGCCATAAATATGTCACTCTCTCTATACACTTTTCCTTTTTTATTATTCATTATAATGGAAAAGCGGCTTATTTCCCAATAAATTTTGGTGTTCTCTTTTCACTAAAGGCTTTTAATGCTTCCACTCTATCTTGAGTAGGGATTGTTAACTCGTATGCTTTCGCTTCAATGGCAAGGCCTGTTTGTAAATCTGTGTTCATTCCTTGTTGAATCGCAAATTTCGCCTGTCTTAAAGCAATCGGACCGTTTTTTAACATTTCCGCCGCAAAACTTTCACAAGCATCCATCAGTTCTTCTTTTTTCACTACCTTTGTTAAAATACCTAATTCATACGCTTCTTCTGCTGTTATTTTTCTAGCGGTAAAAATTAGTTCCTTCGCTTTATTTTCCCCTATTAATCTCGGCAATCGCTGTGTTCCGCCAGCACCAGGAATGATCGCCCAGCTCGTTTCCGTTAAGCCCATTTGTGCACCTTCCACCGCAATGGCAAAATCACATGCAAGCAATAATTCGAACCCCCCACCTAATGCAAATCCGTTTACTGCGGCAATAGTAGGCTGCGGCAAATAAGCAATACTATTGAAAACATCTCTAATGGCTTTCACATTTCTTCTTACTTCTGATTCGGTTAAATTCTTCCGTTCTTTTAAATCTGCTCCTGCACTAAACGCTTTTTCGCCAGCACCTGTAAAAATAACGATTTTAATTTCGTCACTAATGTGTATAGATTGAACTGTTTCTTCTAGTTCGCATAAAGTTTCATAATTAAAACAATTTAATGATTCAGGTCGATTGATCGTTACATAAGCGATATGATTTTTCACTTCTTGTTTGATATATTTCATGGTCACTCATTTCCTTTCATTTAATAATTAGCCCTTGCACTTAAAGTGGCAAGGGCTTTCATATTCCATGATTTCGTAAAGCTGTTTTTCATAAACTTTGTTGCTTTTCGACTGTCTATAACAGCCGAAAAGCTATCGTTAAGCAGCAATCTATTAAAAAAAGAGCCTATCGTAAAGATTCATGTAAACAAGTCTTATTTTATATTTTCTACAATTGCTGCAATTCCTTGACCTACTCCAATACACATCGTAGCTAGTCCGTATTTAGATTCTCTTCGTTTCATTTCATAAATAAGAGTCGTTAAAATTCTTGCACCGCTTGCGCCTAATGGATGTCCTAATGCAATGGCTCCACCATTTACATTCACTTTCTCTTTATCAATCTTCAACTCTCTTATACATTGAATCGACTGAGAAGCAAATGCCTCATTGAGTTCTATTAAATCAATGTCTTCGATCGTTAAATTTGCTCTTTTTAACGCTTTTCTAGTTGCGAATATTGGCCCTAAGCCCATAACAGCTGGCTCTAAACCGGCTGTTGCTCCGACAATATATTTCACAAGTGGTTTTAACCCTAATTCTTTCGCTTTTTCTGCACTCATCATTAACAGAGCTGAAGCACCATCATTCACCCCTGATGCATTTCCTGCTGTAACTGTACCACCTTCAAATAACGGTTTTAATTTCGATAATTTTTCCAACGATGTATCTGGACGAGGATGTTCATCTTTATCAACTACTGTTTTATTCCCCTTTTTATCCGTTACTTTAACAGGTATGATTTCTTGAGCAAATTTGTTTTCTTCCACAGCTCGTTTTGTCCGCATTTGGCTTTCAAATGCAAATTCATCTTGTTCTTCTCTACTAATTTGATAACGCTTTGCCACATTTTCAGCTGTTTCAGGCATAGAATCTACACCATACATTTCTTTTAGTTTCGGATTAATAAAACGCCAGCCAATTGTTGTATCAAATAATTCCATTGATCCTCTAGGGAAATCTACTTCAGGCTTTGCCATAACAAATGGAGCACGGGTCATGCTTTCGGTACCACCAGCAATGAAAATATCGCCTTCTCCTACCGCAATCGCTCTTGCTGCATAGAGCACAGCATCTAATCCAGAGCCGCATAATCTATTGATTGTCGTCCCCCCGACTTCAATTGGCAACCCTGATAATAACGCTGACATTCTGGCTACATTTCGATTATCTTCACCTGCTTGATTAGCATTTCCTAATACGACATCTTCTATTTGATCGACTGGCAATGATGGATTTCTCTCCAACAATGCTTTAATGACAATGGCACCTAAATCATCTGGACGAACATTTTTTAATGCACCTTTATACCTTCCAATTGGTGTTCTCACGGCATCAACAATCACTACTTCTCTCATTTTTTGCCCTCTTTCTCATTAGTATAGTCATATACTCCTTTGCCTGTTTTCCGGCCTAGTCTTCCAGCTTTTACATACTGTTCTAGTAATGGGGCTGGCCGATATTTCTCTCCTAGTTTCTCATGCAAATATTTTAAGTTATTTAATCGGGCGTCTAATCCTACTAAATCGACTAGTTCAAACGGGCCCATTGGAAAATTAAGTCCTAATTTAATAGCCTTATCAATATCTTCTGGCGTCCCTAAGCCTTCTTGAAGCATATAAAAAGCTTCGTTTCCAATTAATGCACTGATACGACTCGTTACAAAACCAGGGAATTCGTTTATAACTACCGTTTCCTTCCCCATCTTTTCTGCTACTTGTTTTATCGTTTCAACTGTTTCCTTATTCGTTTCTAGCCCGCATATAATTTCAACAAGCGGCATTTTATGAACGGGGTTAAAGAAATGCATGGCAATTGTTCTCTCTGGACGTTTCGCATAAGAAGCGATTTCAGTAGGACTCATTGTGGAAGTATTTGTTGCGAACAAACAATGTTTAGGTGCTGCTAATTCCAGCGTTTCAAACACTTGTTTTTTAATCTCTGCTTTTTCCGGAACGGCCTCTATGACTAAATCAGCTGTTTTAGCACTCTCCTCTAAGCTTATGCTATAAACTAAACCTTCTTTTATGTGTGATGCTTGCTCTTCTGTTATTTTATTACGCGATAATCCTTTCTCTGTTATTTTTTCTATTTCTTGTTTAGCGCCTTGTAATGCACTTTCATTTATATCGACCAAAGTTACATGATATCCGGCAGACGCTCCTACATAAGCAATGCCTCTTCCCATTACTCCGGAGCCTACTACAACAATATGTTGGACCATCGTCATTCCTCCTTCGTCTTCACAAGATACAAATAATAAGTACGAATAGATAACCTTCTCTATTCGTACTTATTTATTGTTTTACACGCCTAATGGATTTAATGGACGGCTTCCATAGTAAGATAAAATACTTTTTGTTTCTGTGTATAAGTCAAGGGTTTCGATACAAAGCTCTCGCCCGAAGCCTGATTGTTTATAGCCGCCAAACGGAGTCCCTGGAAATGCTGAAAACGGACAATTAATCATGACAATTCCTGCTTGAATTTGATTGGCTACTCGTGTAGCCTTTGCTCCATCTTTCGTCCAGATTGCAGACCCTAAACCGTATTCAGTATCATTTGCTAATTTGATCACTTCTTTTTCGTCTTTAAATTTCATGACTACCACTACTGGACCAAAGATTTCTTCTCTCACAACTTTCATATCATGAGTGACATTCGTGATGATCGTTGGTTCATACCAAAAACCGTTTTCAAACCCTTCTACTTTTGCAGGCTTTCCACCTACGACAATTTCGGCTCCATCTTCTCTGGCTGATTGGACATAGCTATCGATGACATTTAGTTGTTTTTGATCGATAATAGCTCCTACTTGTGTATCTTTATCAAATGGATTTCCAAGCTTTAACTTTTTCGTTTTTTCGATAAACTTCGTCATAAATTCATCATAAATGTTTTCGTGTACATAAAGACGTGAGCGTGCTTCACAAGATTGACCTGTATTATAAAAAATTCCGAATAATGAGCCATCGACAGCCGCATCAAGATCAGCATCGTCAAAAACAATATTCGGTGATTTTCCACCAAGTTCTAGAGTGATACGTTTTAAAGTTTGCGATGCTTTTTCCATGATGTTTCTTCCTACAGGAGTTGATCCTGTAAAAGCTACTTTATCTACCTTCGGATGCTGTACTAAATAATCGCCAACATCTGCACCTGATCCTGGAACAATATTGACTACCCCTTCAGGTACTCCAGCTTCTATACAAATTTCTCCTAATACAATAGCTGTTAAAGGTGTAAGAGAAGCAGGCTTCACGATAACTGAACACCCTACTGCGATAGCCGGCGCAATTTTCCATGCAGCCATCATAAGTGGATAATTCCAAGGAATAATTTGAGCACATACTCCTACTGGTTCTTTTTCTGTATAGTTGTGGAATTGTCCTGGCACATTATTGACGACACCACGATGACCAACGATAGCTCCAGCATAAAATTCAAAATCTTCAATCGCCTGCATAATTTGTCCTTGAGCAGCATGAAGAGATTTTCCCGTATCTAAAATCTCTAATTCTACTAATTCGTCAAAACGTGAGCGCATGATAGCGGCGATTTTATTTAATATTTTCGCTCGACGACCTACAGGGTATTTTTTCCATTTCCCGTGGTCAAAAGCGTTACGTGCAGCTTCTACTGCTTTTTCGACATCTTCTTTCGATGCCTTTGCTACTTCAGCAACTCGTTCTCCCGTTGCTGGGTTATATGTTGAAAATCTTTCATTATTAACGCTATCTACCTTTTCGCCATTGATGATCAGCTGGTAATAATCGCGTTTTAATGATGTTTGTTCTTTATTTACTTCATGAGTAGCAGTCATCCTTTTTCACTCCTTTTATTTTCCGGTGAATATTGGTTTTCTTTTTTGTAAAAAGGCTTCAATTCCTTCATGATGATCTTTCGTTAGCCCGGCTATTGTTTGCCCTTCTGCCTCTTTCTCCAAAAATTCATCGAATGAAAGAGAAGAAGATAGTTGTATATATTTTTTTATTAATCCGATTGTTTTCGTTGGACTGTTCGCTAACCTGTCAGAAAATAATTTCACTTCATTGAGCCAGTCTTGTTCTGGAAACACTTTATTAGCAAGGCCTAATCTCATTGCTTCGTCAGCATTGATTTTCTCTCCTAATATCGAAATCTCTGCTGCTTTAGCTTCACCTACTAATTTTGTAAGAAAATAAAGGTTTCCAGAATCAGGTATTAATCCAACGTGAATAAATGCATTTATGAAACTTGCTTTTTCACTCATTAGTCGAAAATCGCACGCTAATGCTAGACTAAATCCTGCTCCAGCTGCTACTCCGTTGACAGCAGCTATAATTGGCTTTTCGCATTTCCTAATTTGTTTTACCATTGGGACATAATGATTGCGCAACACGTCCCCTAACTTTGTACCTTCTTTTACTTCTGAAAGATCTTGCCCCGAACAAAAGGCTCTTCCCTCTCCAGTTATGACAACACATCTAACGCTTTCATCATTAGAAGCCTGTTTGATTGCATCTTTTATTTCATGATTCATTTGAGACGTAAAAGCATTCAATTTGTTAGGTCTGTTTAACCGCAGCCATGCTACCTGATTTTCCACTTCATAAATGATCGTTTCAAATGTCATCCTTATCATTCCTTATTTTCCTTTAAAATTAGGTTTTCTTTTTTCTATGAATGCTTCCATACCTTCTTTTTGATCTTCTGAAGAAAAAAGAATATAGAAATTTTTTCTTTCATATTGCATCCCTTCATATAATGGGTAATCCACCGCTTTATTGACTGCATCTTTAATCAGACGTACTGCCAGCGGAGGCTGTTTTGCTAATCTTTTAGCAAATCTCATCACTTCTTCATCTAATAGCTCTAATGCAACGATGCGGTTAATAATGCCATATTGAAGGGCCTTTTCGGCAGAAACTCTTTCTCCTAGCCACAGCCATTCTAACGCTTTTGTTCTGCCAACAAGCTTTGTCAGACGCTGTGTTCCTCCTGCTCCAGGCATGACTCCTAAATTTACTTCAGGAAATGCAAATTCTGTCCCTTCTGCAGCAATTAAAATGTCGCAACAAAGGGCTAGCTCAAAACCACCACCAAACACAAACCCTTTCACAGCCCCTATAATCGGCTTTTTAATTAGGGAGAGACGATCCCAATCAGCAAACTGATTCAATAATTCAAGGTGTATCGTAGTATCTTGCGACATTTCATGAATATCCGCACCAGATGAAAACGCCCGCCCTTTTCCTCGTAATAAAATAACCCTAACCTCTTCTTCTTGATCAAACGCTTCCATTGCTTCTACTATTTCTCTTACCATCCTGCGATTAAGAGAATTGTATTGTTTAGGTCTATTTAGCTCAATAATGCCGATTTGATCATCTTGAAAGGTTTCTAAATATTGAAAGTTCATTCTTCTTCTTCTCCAATAATGAGTGTTACAATGTCTTTTGCAAAACTCATTAAATCTTTTGCAGAAGCTTTTCCTTCTTCAGAACGCATTCCTTTTTTCATCGCATCGTAATCTTCATAATACATTTCACACATTAAGTAATATTCACTTACATCTCCCATTGGTGTTGTACTAAATTTTGTGACTTTCATTTTTTTGAGCCCAGGAATTTTTTTTGTAATCGGAACGTGTACATTGAAATAATGTTCATCAAATTTTTCCTTATCTTCTGGTTGTTTATATAAAGCAACTAATTTAACCATTTTATTCCTCCTATTCTTACATTAAATTAGAAATTGGTTTCATCGCTTCAAAAGGATTTTTACAGCTTTTGCAATATAAAATACTTCTGCAAGCAGTCGGACCAAAAATATTTTCTATTGTTACATAGGTTGAGCCGCAATATGGACAGTCGACTTCCCATAATCCGTCTTCTTTTATATGACGAGGTGGTGGAGCGATTCCAAATTTTTTTAGTCCTTCTTTGCCTTTGGTCGTAATACGATCAGATGTCCAAGGCGGATCATAAATAAACTCTACTTTTACAACTACAGAACGAAACTGTTCTTTTATCGTTTTGACAATATTGTTTTTAATAATGTCTAAAGCTGGACATCCTAAAAAGGTTGGCAAAAGCTGAATCGTTAATTGCTGATGTTGAATGTCAATGTTCTCTACCATCCCTAAGTCAATAATACTTACCGTATTAATTTCTGGATCCTTTATTTCTTCGAGCAATTGCCAAACATCCTTCTCTGAAATTGTGACATTTTTCGCTTCCACCATTTCCACCTCCTTCTAGCACTTACCATGCTGTATTCGTGTCTAGACGATACACCTCAGAAAGAGTAACAAGAGCAGATTCAATTTCTTCGGTATGTTCCCCATTTCTTCCGTTTAATGAATATTTATTTGGAATATTAGGAAGAGGGATTTGTAAAGAGCGGCAAACTTTTTCCATTTCTTGCATCCATCTTTCTTTTAACGTTTCTTCATCTTCGATTAATTTCAATTCATATATCTTTTCTGCTTTTTCCCCGCATGAGAACAAATCGCCTAAATCTTTTTCTACTTTACCTATGGCTTCCTTCATCCTCTGCTTAGCTTCATCCGTTGCACTTAATAATTGGACAAACCACGTTCTCCAATGAAGCAAGTGATAATAAAGCTCCATTTTCACTTTTCTTGCAATATCTACTAACGGTTCATATGAGCTTTGCGTTAAAGAATCTATTTTTATGTTTTTCGCTAGTGTGTAAAAATAATTTCTTACTACGGCATAGGCCCAATCATATTTCGGGGTATCCTTATAAAATCCTTCTCCATTGACACGTTCAACTAAAATACAATTTCTCCGTTCATGACTAGGACGTAAATGAGCTAATTCGTCCGCAGTACGGCTTTCAAGATTAGCTATTAATTCGTAATACATCGCTGCGTGCCCCATTGTATCTTGGCTTATAGATGAAAAGGCGATATCTTCCTCAATATGAGGAGCTAATCCAAGCCATTCAGAGCCTCGATAAGAAAATAGAAAATCATCATCTGCCAGCTGAAATAATAGTTCCTTAATATGCTCCTTGTGTACTGGATCTAATATTTTTTCTTTATCGCTCATTTTTTCCACCTCCTGCCCAAGACAAGATTTCTTTTTCATCAAACATTTTTTGCTCGTAGTGTCTCCATTTTTTCTTTAAATAGCCATAACCTTTTGTATTTCGATAATCTTTATTATCTAGCCGCTGCAGCGTCTTTTTCTCTTCTTGGCTAAGTGAACGAATATCTTTTCGATTTACAACCCATATATCTACAACAGGCTCCCGTCTCATAAAATTCTCTTGAGCCATGATAATAGCAATCTCTTTATTAGGAGCTAATAAACTAAATTGATGTTGTAATGGCGAAGTGGGCGTACGTCTACTGAAAACTTCAAATTCTTGATAAAAAGTTTTTTCTGCTTCCATTGTTCTTCTCTCCTTTCGTCTATGTTATTGTGCCTGCAATGCCTCACGAACCCATGCGTTTGTTTCATAAGATACACGGCGTAAGTTTAAACGCGCTTGTGAACAAGGGCCTTGGTTTCTAATAATTTTCTTAAATTCATTCCAATCAGGCTGCTTGTAAACCCATTTTTCATTTTCTTCATCATAATGCATCGTCGGATCAGGAATGGTTAATCCTAGAGACTTTATTCTTGGAATATATTTTGTGAAGAAGCTCTGTCTTAGTTCTTCATTATTTTTCGTTCTAATTTTGTATTTAATGGTAATATCTTGTTTAGAGCTTCCCGTTGTATCACTGCTTGCAGGACCGAAAAACATGAGCAATGCTTCCCACCAACGATTTAATGCATCTTGAAGCATTTCGCGCTGCTCTTCTGTTCCTTCTGCCAAAGCCATAATAATCGCTTCACCGTGTTGGGCATGGAATACTTCTTCCGCACAAATTCGTTGCAATGCTCTAGCATAAGGACCATATGAAGCATTCAGCATGTTCGTTTGTGTAATAATGGCTGCACCATCGACTAGCCATCCGATTAAGCCTGCATCAGCCCAAGTTCTTGCTTCCATATGAAAAACGTTATGGAATTTTAGTCTTTCTTCGAATAAATCATTCATGATATCTGCGCGATTCTTGCCATATGGCTTTAATAAATCCTCAGCTACTCGCAATAGTAATTGCCCGTGTCCCATTTCATCTTGTACCTTCGCCATAATTCCAAGCTTTCTGCGGAGGGATGGGGCTTTTGGCACCCATTCCTTTTCAGGTAATGCTCCCATAATTTCACTAATCCCATGCATGGAAATTAATTTAATAAGTGCCATTCTATACTCATCAGGCATCCAGTCATTTGCTTCGATTTTATCCCCTGCATGAATACGTTCTTCAAACTCTTTTAATTTTTCCTTTTCACTTTTTAGGGTCGCAACCATTTTATAACCACCTCTATATATAACGATTATTTAACGTAATTATATTTTATTGTTATATAAAAAGCAATAAAAATTCTGACTTTTTTAAAAAGAAGGCTCTTTTTCCTTCCCTGCACTTAAAGGAGCGGTTCTTACTTTAATCGATTCAGTTGGGCATCCTTCAGCTGCATCCTCTAAATCATCATATAATTCTTCCGGTACTTCCTCAATTCCTTGATTTTCATCTAGTATCACGTAAGCTAAACCTTCATCATTATAATCAAATATTTCTGGCGCACATGCTCCACATGACCCGCAAGCAATACATGTATCTTGATCGACAAAAACGTATTTAGCCACTTTAATTCCTCCTTGTCGTGATTTAAAAATATCAAAATCTTTTTCTCATGCTTTTCCCATTATGCTTGTGCTATGAAGCGGTTGAACCTTCGCCGTTGGATCTACATATACTTTCGCATTACTCACTGCAATTGGCGCTTCCCCAAAACCAGTAGCAATTAGTTTGACCTTTCCTTCATACGTACAAATATCCCCAACTGCATAAACACCTTTAATATTCGTTTCCATTCTAGAATTTACAACGATAGAGTTTTTTTCAATATTTAAACCCCATTCTTTAATTGGACCTAATGAAGAAATAAACCCATAGTTTACGATAACTTCATCCACTTGTATTATTTTTTCTTCCTTTGTTTTTACTTCTTCTAGAACTACTTTTTCAATTTGATTTTCCCCGATTAAATCTTTTAATACATATGGAGTTAACACTTGAACAGAAGATCGCATCAATGTTTCTACACTATTCTCATGAGCACGGAATTTGTCTCTTCTATGAGCTAAAAATACTTCCTGAGCAACAGGCTCTAACATCAGCGCCCAATCTACAGCAGAGTCACCGCCGCCAAATAATTGGACTCTTTTCCCTTTAAAGCTAGACAAATCTTTTACAAAAGAATGAATTTCATAATTCTTAGCCCTTGTCCTCCAACGAGTTCAAGAAATTAAAAAAGAAGCACCTCCCCAAATCTTGTATAATGGTCATAGACA